>JAGLRI010000030.1 GCA_023136395.1 Candidatus Bathyarchaeota archaeon
GTATAGCTCCAGAAATATTGCTTCTGTAATGAAGGGGCAGATTGGGGCTAGGAGCTTCAGAATAGTTTCCAAACAGGTGTGGAGTGTATACCATGCTCCATGTTGTACTATCTCGTCGTATTTGTTGTGTTGATTGTAAGCTCTTGCTTTAATGGCTTCGATGTAGTGATCGGCGAACACATCCCACGTAAAAGTTCTGATGGCGTTGGTGGGTACATATACATCCATCTGATTGTATCCTGACCTACATTTCTTGATCAAATCGTTGAGGTTTGCAAGGATGAGTTTATCGAGGGCTGTCAACTCGTAGTCTTCGGTCACTTGTGGAAATGAAGATATGAATCTAGTGATGTTCCAAAGTTTTGTTAAAAATTTTGAGGTTCCCTTTATTCTTTGGTAAGAGCATCGGATATCTCCTTTTGTAATGTTCCCTTCCAAGCAAGTCCAGATTCTAAATGCTTCAGCGCCATAGGTATTGAGAACATCTTGGGGGTCGATGACGTTTCCTTTACTTTTACTCATTTTTTCTCCTTTTTCATCAACGACATGCATGTGTATCCAAGCGTCTTTAAATGGCGTTTTTCCAAGAAACAGATAAGCCTTTAATAGTGTGAAATATAGCCAGTTTCGAACTATTTCCTTACCTTGGGGACGAATGGTGCATGGAAACTTCTCTTTGAAAAATTTCTTATTCCATAAGTAACCTAGAATATAAATTTCTGAATTAGCTGAGTCAAACCACGTATCAAATGTTCTTTCTTCTCCTCTGAATTGAGTGCATCCGCATTTTATGCATTTTTTAATTTGCGGTTTTTCTTTCCAAGGTTGATAGTATCTTCCAGGTTTTGGGATAAAAATATAGTCACATTTTTTACAATACCATAAAGGAATCTCGGTCCCATAAAATCTTCTTCTTGAGATTACCCAATCAATGTTTACAGAATTTATCCAATCTACTAGTATTTGCTTACTTTCTGGAGCAAAAAACCTAATTTGATCCGCAATTTTTAGAATGTCTTTTTTAAATTCGACCTGCTTTAAATAAAACTCTTTCTTAGGTATAAACTCTACTGGAGTTTTTGATCTCCAACAAATAGGTTTTCTCTGATTTGTTTCTTCTTGTTTTGCCACTAAATCTAGAGTTTTTAGATTTTTGATTATCTCTTTTCTTGCCTCTTCCACCTTTAATCCTTGATTTTTACCTGCATTTTCGTTCATTCTTCCTCTTTCATCTATAGCGTAAATTGGATTAATGCTCAATTCTCGGAGCAATCTGACGTCACTATAGTCTCCATAACTACAAATCATAACTAAACCGGAGCCAAATTCAGGCTTTGCATAGGGGTGTGGAAGAATTTTAACTTCATGACTATAAATGGGAACGATGGCGTGCTTTCCTTCCAAATGCTGGTATCTTTCATCTTCTGGGTTGAATAAAATTATCCTGCAAGAACAAATTAATTCTGGCCTAGTGGTTGCGATGACGATGTACTCACCTGTCTCTTTTACCTTGAATTTGATGTAGCTTAATAATACCTTTTCTTCTTTGTACTCAACTTCTGCATTAGAAATTGCTGTCTGACAAACAGTACAATAATTCGTGGTTTTTTCGTCTTCGTAGATCAGCCCTTTTCTCCAGAGATTAATAAATGTTTCCTGCGTTAATCTTCTATATTCAGGATCGTCTGTTTCGTATCTACCGCCAATTTTATGTTCAACCTCCCAAGAGGTGCAACTTAAACCTAACCGTTTAAAAGTCTCTAACGAAATGTCTCCACTCTCTTTTAAAACCTGCTTGCACTTTTCTATAAATTCTTCTCTTGGTGTTTCATGCATAGATATGTTGAATGTTTTCTCTGTTTGGACCTCAACAGGTAAACCATTTTTATCCAAACCCATTGGAAATAAAACGTTGAAACCATCCATTCTTTTAAATCTTACAAACATGTCCATCCAAGTGTAAGTGTAAGCTTGACCTATGTGTACCGGTGTATTAACGTATGGTGGTGGGGTATCTATGCTAAACAAGGGTTTTTTGCTGTTCTCATCAAACTTGAACAATTGTTCATTCTGCCACTTTTCAAAAAGGGTTGATTCTATATCTGGGTTCCAAGTTTTCTCCTTTATCTTTGGTTTAAACGAAAATTTATCTTTAATTTCCTGCACTACGGTAACCTCTCATCACATAGTTAAACATGACACCATTTTGGAAACATGAATTTTGTTGATATAGGCTAGGATGGCTTAAAATATTTTTGGGTGATACCCTTATGATACTTGGCAATATGACATCCTATATGCCTCCATCCTTGCCTAAGAATTCTGTTGGGTAAATAAATTTAAAAGTTTTGGATAAATATCTTCGTCTTAAACAGAGTGCTAATTACTAATATTGATCTGCGGACTTGAAGCGAAGGATGGCTGCGATGCTACCAAACGACTCTTTAAGCATAACCCCTTCTTCAGTTTCGGTTGAAATGATCTCAACGTCTGACCCGGCTTGTTCAGCTAATTCAACAAGGCTATCGATGAGATCTTTTACCTCGGCAACGTAAATAGTGGATTCAGTACATTTTGGACATGGTTGCACATTTGTGCTTTTTTCAGAGTTGAGGAGGGTTTGCTGTTTCATCGTCTCTTGTTTGATGTAATCACAAGCGTTGCATCTTAAAGTAACTCGTACTGCATCTAAGTCTTCGGACAATAGCAGGGTTTTAACAGCTCCCATTTTCAGGCTTTGTCTCACTTCGTTCTCACCATAGGTTGCTAGACCTGTGTCGTGTGCAATCTCGTAAAGGAATTTTTGTATAATTCGTTTTTCTTCGACATATCTAACACGACGTAATAGTTTCGGGGACTGCTTCATAACTTCTTTAACCCCTTGGTCACCTACATACGCGGTGTCTATGGTTGCGATAATCTTTTCTTTTAACGTATAATGGAGATAATTCTCTTTCTCAAAGTCCTGTTTTGTGGGACCAGGTCCTCCAATAATTATACTCTCAAGGTTCGGTATCTGCATGAAGAGGTCGTTAGCATGTTTTCCGACACGCTTAAAATACTCTTGCACCTTTGCTTCCCTAAGTCTTTGAAATCTTGCTGCAGATTGACCCCCTGCTCGATGTTTGCCTGGTATCCCCGAGGTTATCTCCTGGACGATTTCTAAGCGACTACCTTGGAGAGTGGCATAGGTTGTTGCGCTAGAATCTATGATTAGAATTCCATAGGTTTTTTTCTCTCTCAGGAGCTCTTTTAGATGTTCTGTGTGGAACCTAGCGTCACAACGATAGAGATAGATGTTGATGGGTTCGGGTGGCGTTATAACATAAAATTCTAGTCTCTCACTTCCAACACCATTTTGGGTGATGGCTCCACTAAAGAACACCAAGCCCTTTTCAGGCACCTTCTTGAACAATTTTATACGATGAGAAACCCTTGTGATGGCATCTTGGACGTTTTTTCGTGTAGTGTCAGACTTTATGTTAGTAGCGGTTCCGTACTCTTGTCTAAGCATAGCAAGTACATCACTGATTTGGCGACCTGGAGGTACATAAAGAGAGACTAATTCCGTCCCTCTCCCTTCCTTAGAAGCAAGATTATCCACTATCCTTTTAAGCCGAAAACGCTGAAGGGAGGTTTGCTTGTAGCTCATAGCTTATTCCACACATTCATAAAGCGTTCATTGGTAGAGAAATAAATAAGCGTTGTCTTTTCTATTACGATATCCTTAAAGATGTTTTATGTTAAAGATTTAAAAGACAGGTTGTGAATCGAAACTTAGATTTAGATCCGATGTAGAATAATTGATGAGGGCCGGTAGTTCAGCTTGGCATGAACTATGTAGGAAAACCTCGTAGATGCAAATGCCTGACTTGCAAGATGAAGCTTCCGAGATCTCAGGAGGCCGCGGGTTCAAATCCCGCCCGGTCCACCATTACTCCCTTAAGAATTGTGTTATAAAGCAGAAGTTATTGTTTTACAAATTACAGCTCGATTTTCGTCGATAAATCACGGGCAATTAAGCCCATATTGATCGTCTTCTTGAAAAACAACCGTTTCTAAGCTTTTCTTCATCCTGAATTTTTTTTGTGATAGTCATTAAACACAGAGAAAAAATTGTGGAGGGATACGCACGCACATGCATAACTTCGAAAAAGAGAAAACTGAGAAGATTGTGGAGGAATTAGAATATGATAAGTACACTCACGACTATCCCATAACCACAAAAGATGTTGAAGGACTACTGGGAATCTGCATACCGAAGGAGCTTCCTAAGGAGATCTACACCTTCATACGCCTCTATAGAATGGAGGCAAAGCCCAGCAGACCATCAGTAGGATGTGTTCCAGTTTTGTCTCCGTGACTAGTCAATAATTTTAACTTTTTTTAAGTTCTTTCTAGGCGATACTATTGGTTATACAGATAAGTGGATATGAAACAATTTCTTTAAATATCGTTTTTACAAAATTTGGATATACGGAGCAGTTGACTGTTGTGTTAGAACGGGTTTGGCGTGCTGATCCAGAAATGGGTCAAAAAGTTAGCATGAATATGCTCCTAATTCGTGTAAAAATTAGCTAGCTAGCTTTTGTTTATACGCTTTAGAAAAAACAGCAACGTTAAGTTTATATCGGATTTTGTAGTTTTTCAACAAGAATATTTGGAGGAAATAATTGATGGTCTCTTTAGAACCTAATAAGAAGACGCAGTCAGTCAAGATATCTCGAAATGTTAAAACTAAGTTGAGTAAAACAAAGAGACTTGAAAAGGAATTAATTGAAGAGCGAGATAAAGCTAACGACTACTTTTCCCGTCTGATGTACCTACAAGCAGATTTTGAGAACTTTCGTAAAAGAACAGATAAGAGAGTCAACGAAATCCTCCAATCTAGTAATGAAAGGTTAATTGTAAACTTTTTGACTATCATGGATGAATTTGAGATGGCTATTCAAGCTGGGAAAGAAACAAAAAATAAAGAAGCCCTTATTAAGGGGATTGAAATGATCTTGAATAAACTGTATGTAACTCTTGAACATGAAGGGTTGACTAAGATAGAACCTGTTGGAAAACCTTTTGACCCGAAAATGCATGAGATTGCGCTGAAGGTACCAACAAAGGAACACGAAGACGGTGTTGTCCTTGAGGAGGTGCGGAATGGTTTTATGCTCAGGAATAAGGTTATCAGGCCAAGTATAGTAAAGATCGCTACAAGCGTAGGTGAAAAATCGTGAGTAAAGAAAAAACTAGGGAAAGAATATTGGGAATCGACCTAGGGACCACAAACTCAGCTGCAGCCATCCTAGAGATTGGAAGGCCCGTTATTATACCAAGTGCTGAAGGTCCAACAGTTGCTGGTAAGATGTTCCCCTCAGTAGTAGCCTTTACCAAGGATGAACAGCTCCTCGTTGGAGAACCAGCTAAGAGGCAGGCTGTTACGAATCCTGAGGGAACCGTTTTTGAAATCAAGAGGAAGAT
This sequence comes from Candidatus Bathyarchaeota archaeon, assembly GCA_023136395.1. Classification (GTDB taxonomy): domain Archaea; phylum Thermoproteota; class Bathyarchaeia; order Bathyarchaeales; family Bathyarchaeaceae; genus JAGLRI01. The sequence goes on from JAGLRI010000030.1 coordinate 5,476, forward strand.
GGGGACAGACTACAAGGTAAAAATACACGGTAAAGAGTACACTCCTCAACAGATCTCCGCATTCATTCTTCAAAAAATAAAAAGAGATGCAGAAACATTTCTCGGTGAGAAGTTGAAGAAGTGTGTAATTACTGTTCCCGCTAACTTCAACGACAACCAGAGGCAAGCCACTAAGGATGCTGGGGAAATTGCAGGCTTCGATATCGCAAGGATTATAAATGAACCGACAGCCGCCTCCCTAGCCTACGGCTTAGACAAGCTGGAGAAGGAGATGAAGATCATGGTCTTCAGCTTCGGAGGAGGAACAAACGACACAACCATAATGGACTTCGGAGGAGGGGTCTTTGAAGTGCTGGCTACAAGCGGAGACACTAAAATCGGGGGTACGAATCTAGATACCGCTGTCGTTCAACATCTCCTCAAAGGGTTCCGCGAGGAGACAGGCATCGACCTCAGTAGCGACAAGATGGCTATGAGGAGACTGAAAGAGGTAGCTGAAAAAGCTAAGATAGAGCTTTCAAACCTCACTACTACGGACATTGACCTTCCATTTATTGCATCCGACGCAAGTGGACCAAAACACTTACACAGCACATTGAACAGAGCCAAACTCGAGCAACTCACATTACCCATCGTTCAAAAGATTAGGGAACCCATAATACGTACTCTCAAAGATGCGAAGCTCGAACAAAAGAACATTGACAAGGTTGTGCTTATTGGAGGCCAAACAAGGATGCCCCTCGTGAGAAAAATCGTTGAAGATCTTGTTGGTAAACCTGCAGAGCGGGGTGTAGATCCCATGGAATGCGTTGCTGCTGGTGCAGCCATTCAAGGAGGCGTATTAGCCGGTGAGATTAAAGATCTTCTGCTTTTAGACGTGACACCCCTCTCGTTAGGCGTCGAAACTCTTGGTGCTATTTCTACTAAAATCCTAGACAGAAACACCACGATCCCAACGAAGAAAAGTCAGATCTTCTCCACAGCTGCAGACTTTCAGACAACGGTGACTATCAACGTTTTGCAGGGTGAAAGACCTATGGCAGCGGATAACATCTCACTTGGCATGTTCAACCTTACAGGAATACCTCCAGCGCCAAGAGGTGTACCCCAGATTGATGTAACATTCGACATCGATGCAGATGGCATCTTAAACGTCTCAGCTAAAGATCTTGGTACTGGAAACGAGCAGAAAATCACGATAACAGCTTCAACTAAACTTTCTGAGGGTGAGAAGGAGCGTATGATGAACGCTGCTGAAGAATTTGCAGAACAAGACAAAAAGATGAAAGAAGAAGCTGAAATCCGTAACAACGCAGACTCGATGATGTACACTGCTGAAAAGACAAAGAAGGACCTAGCTGACAAACTTGGAAAAGAACATGTAGAGCGTATAGATAAAGCAGTAGCAGAATTGAAAGAAACACTCAGTGGTCAAGACATTGAGAAGATCAAGACTAAAAGCGAAGATTTAAAGAATGTCCTACAGGAAGTTGGGACTGTTGTTTATCAACAAGCCACAGCCAAGCAAGCAGAGGAGAAGAAAACAGAGGAAGCTAAAGGACCTGAAGAGAAGGTTGTAGATGTAGATTACGAGGAAGTTACAGAAAATAAGGAAGACTAAATTAGAGTTATTAACGTACATCGACAAATGAGACTGATTCTTAATGAGTTCTAAGAGAGATTACTATGAAGTCCTTAGTTCGTCTAGAGACGATTCGAAAGATGAGATAAAGACAGCTTTTCGTAAATTAGCGTTAAAATATCATCCGGACAGAAACAAATCTCCAGATGCTGAGGAAAAATTCAAGGAGATATCTGAAGCATACGCAGTTCTTTCTGATGATGAGAAACGAGCACAGTACAACCAGTTTGGTCATGCGGGGATAAGTGGTAGATACACCAGGGATGACATCTTTAGAGGCGCTGACTTTAATTCAATATTCAAAGAGATGGGGTTCGGCTTCGGTGGTTTAAACAGCATCTTTGACATATTCTTCGGTGGTAGAACCCGTAGCAGACACGGTCCACAAAAGGGAGCAAATCTACGATATGACTTAGAAATAACCTTGGAAGAGGCTGCTAAAGGTCTTGAGACAGAGATCGAGGTACCACGTTCAGAGATTTGCGATACTTGCAACGGTAGTGGAGCGGAACCCGGAACAAATCCAAAAAAATGCCCAACATGTAGCGGGGCAGGACAAACACATCACGATAGAGCGTCTGGTTTTATGCGTTTTACAGAAATTAGAACTTGCAATAAGTGTAATGGAAAGGGAACCCTCGTTGAGCATCCATGTAAAATTTGCAATGGCACTAGAACTGTACGCCGTAAACGTAGGATAAAGGTAAAAATTCCAAAAGGCATCGATGATGGCTACAGTCTTCGGCTCACCAAAGAGGGAGAAGCAGGAATAATGGGTGGTCCTAACGGTGACTTATACTTAAGTATTCACGTCAAACCACATCAAACTTTCAAGCGAAACGGAAGCAACATCCTCTATGAAACGTACATCTCTTTTTCTCAAGCAACACTAGGAGCCAAAATCGATATACCAACCTTAAATGGAAAAGCAAGGCTCAACATTCCAGCTGGAACACAAACTGGTACAATGTTTCGTTTGAGAGGAAAAGGTATACCACACTTAAATCGATGGGGAAAAGGAGACCAGATTGTTAGAATGCTTATTCGAACACCAACCAATTTAACCCAACGGCAAAAAAACCTCTTTAAAGAACTAGCTAAAGAAATGAATGAAGAATAGCTGATTGTTGAAAACACAAAAGAAATTTATGGCGTTCTTGCTTAACCAAAATATTTGATGCAGGAAGAGGTCACTCAAAATACACATAATATAGCATGAGTATGTTAATTTTTGGTAAAAGTGTAACCGTTTTCCTTTAACATTCTCATCAATTCATCCACACAGTTAATTTCTATTACTTCCAATATTATGGTTACTTCAGCTTTTCCTGGAGTTATGTGCTGGCTAGTTCTGTCATGTTCTATAGTTACCACATTACCCTCTGCTTTTGCAACTATCGTTAAAACATCTCTTAACATTCCTGGCCTGTCATGTAATATTCCAGAAATCTTTACAAATCTATTTTCTTGAAAGAATGATCTCTCTATTATTCTACCCAAGAGAGACATGTTGATATTTCCCCCACTGATTACTATGCCAACTTTCTTTCCCTTCACGTCAATTTTTCCACTTAACACAGCTGCAAGCCCAACTGCCCCCGCTGGTTCCACAACCTGTTTACATCGCTCAAGTAACATAAAAACAGCGTACGTAATTTCATTATCATCTACAACAACGACGTCGTCCACTAAATTCTTGATTATCTCAAAGGTGAGTTTGCTAGGTTGCTTTATAGCAATTCCATCAGCTATTGTATCAACTGCTTGCAGTTCAACTATTTTACCCCTTTTAAACGAGTGTGCCATTGAGGCCGCACCTGAGGCTTGAACACCATAAACTTTGATGTTCGGTTTGATGTTTTTTGCCGCAATTGATATTCCAGATATTAGTCCCCCGCCGCCTACAGGCACAACAATTACATCTAAGTCAGGCATATCCTCCAACATTTCAAGACCAATGGTTCCTTGGCCAGCGATGACTTTTGGGTCATCAAACGGATGGATGAATACGGATTTCCTCTCTTCAGATATTTCTAATGCTTTTCTCGCTGCTTCATCATACGTTTTTCCATGTAGTACCAGATCAGCACCATAGCCAATTGTGGCTTGGATTTTAGCTATTGAAGAAAATTTAGGCATGACTATGGTTGCGTTTGCTCTTGCACAAGAAGCAGCATAAGCAACGCCCTGAGCGTGATTTCCTGCTGATGCAGTTATACACCCCCTAGTTTTTATTATATCCTTTAACTTCGATATCGTATAATATGCCCCTCTTATCTTAAATGAGCCTGTTCGTTGCACACACTCTAACTTCAAATATATCTCCCCCTCGGTCATTCGACTGAAAGTATTGGAGCGATCTAAGGGGGTATGATGAGCAACCTCGCGGACTATGGAGTAAGCTTCTTTGATATCAGCAAATATATCTTGAAATTGCATATGCTATAAGGTATTATCGGTCGAATTTTAACGTTTCATAATATATATAAAATGATAAATTTCAAAATATTATATAACCCAACACACCTGGTCAGTACCCCCGCATGCGTAAAAAATAAACTTAAATTAATTGAAAACTTATAATTTTTGAATTTTAAATTCCCCTTAAAGCCTTCGCTCTGGAAATATATGTGGAAGATAGGAATCTATACGTTCTTATTTAAACTAGGCGCAAATAAAGCCTATTATAAAAATACACATTAAAACCGAGGTTTTTTCCACCCATCTTATATATGTTAGTTATTCGTTAAAAATAGTTAAGAATCAGAAGCATTAGAAAAAATTTTTAAGTTAAAAGAATTCTACATTTTTTAAAAAAGTTTAGGTTACTGTGACTTGTAAATGAATTATGGTTACATGGGTACTATTTTAAGAGTGGATCTGAGTAACGAAAAAATTTCTTTTGAGCATCCAGAAGAAGCATTTTATCGCCAATACTTTGGTGGTAGGGGCATTATAACTTATTTTCTACTTAAAGAACTTGAACCAAGGATTAACCCTTTAGCTTCAGAAAATAAATTAATCTTCGCCTCTGGTCCTGTAACTGGAGCACCAATAAGTGGAAGTGGTCGAAACAGTGTAGGAGCTAAATCACCTCTCACTGGTGCATATGGGGAAGCAGAAGCTGGAGGTTTCTGGGGTGTCGAACTCAAACTTGCAGGATTCGATGCCATAATCTTTGAAGGTAAAGCAGTCCAACCTGTTTACCTTTGGATTCATGACGAGAAAGTAGAGATTATGGATGCGTCTCATCTTTGGGGGATGGAAATTAAGCCGTCTCAAGAAACAATTCGAAAGGATTTGAAAGATACTTCGGTAAAAATGGCTCAAATCGGTCCAGGAGGAGAAAAGATGGTGAGATATGCCTCAATAGTCAACGACATGAAACACGTAGCTGGTCGATGTGGAATGGGTGCTGTGATGGGCTCAAAAAATCTTAAAGCAATTGTTGTTCATAAAGGTAAAACTTTAACGCCTGTAGATGTAGCTTCATTCAAAGGAATAACTGATATGGAGAAATTTAAAGCGTTTGAATCTGGATTTGGAAAATACGGTACTGCAATTGCTGTTAATAGTATGATGAGGGCGGGGTTTTTACCGACTAAAAACTGGCAAGAGGGTATTATAGAGAACGGTAATGATATAAGCGGGATAACATTAGCAAATTCGGAAATCTTGAAAGGCAGGGATTCTTGCTTCGGATGCAGTATCAGATGTAAAAGAGTAGTCGAAATCCCGGGAAAGGTTGATCCTAAATATGGTGGGCCTGAATATGAAACCATAGGTGCGTTTGGGTCATCATGTGGTAATACTGATATGGAAACCGTGTGTATTGCTAATCAATTGTGTAATATGTACGGAATGGATACTATTTCTGCGGGAATGACCATCGCTTTTGCAATGGAATGTTTTGAAAA
>JAGLRI010000031.1 GCA_023136395.1 Candidatus Bathyarchaeota archaeon
TAAGCGTTTTTTCTTGATAGTTTAGTAAAGCCAAATTAATTTTTCTCTCTAAGGTATCGTCGTTAATGATCTCGATTTCGGAAGTTATTTTATCTGTTTTTGCTTGAACATCTAAGATTAGAACATCCAATTCTGCAAGATGATCAGTCGATTTTGTAATGATTTCATTTAATTCTTCTTTTTTTAGATCAAATTGATGAACCCATAGACTTTCCAAGTTTTTATAGGTCCGGTTGACTTCTATGAAATGTGTTTTTAGGTTGGTGAGATTGAGGTTCCCATAAAGACTTGTTTCTAATCGCTCTATTTCGAATAAACATTTGTTCATCTGTTCTTGAGAAGCTTCCAACCAGGATAATATCTCTCTCAAGGTTTGATTAGCCAGAGAAACATTTAACTCATTTTTTGCTTTTTCACACCCAAGATCTAACCGTTCTTCAAAAAGAAATTGCGATTCAGTTCTTAATTGTTCAAGTTTTTTCTGGGATTCATTTAATTGATTGTTAATAATCTTAGTTTCATCCTCAAGGTACAAAAATTCTTTTTGTTTCCCTTCAATAGCCTCCCTTAAATCAGAAGCCATCATCTCTATTTTTGATATTCTAGCCCAAGCCAATTCTCGCTCAAGAAAACGCCTCTTGATTCCCAGCTGCTTTTTCTGTTGAAAGCGATCGTATTGTTCTCTCCAATACTTGAGAGTTTGTTCAGCAGACTCTAAAAGTTTACTCACAGATTCTTTCTCACTCAAAATACGACCAAGCTTTCTTTGAGCTTTTAAGACATTCTGACGATAAGGTTCGAGACCTACTGCAGCCTCAACCATCCTCAACTTCTCCTGAGCTGAGAGCACAGTGAACTGACCTACCATATTCTGGTGCATGATAACTAACATATTGTCAGGATCAACTCCTAGCTTGGAGAGAACTCTCACAACCTCGCTTTTAGTTACTGCCTTGTTGTTAAGTTCAAACAAATAATTTCCGTCTTGTCTCAAAACTCTCGTTAAAAGGATGTAATCTTTCTTAATCTTCGGGATAGGTTTACGTTTACCTTTACGAGAGTTATCCAGAACTAAAGTAACCCGAGCCTGATCTTTACCCCAGCGAATAAGATCGCTCAATTTTCTTGACCGTTCTGTGTATGATTGACCCAAAGCCACAGAGATCCCAAGCAACATAGAAGACTTGCCTGACCCATTTGGACCACAAACAACGTTAACACCCGGATTAAGAGGCACCCTAGCATATTCGTAACTCATGAAGTTCTCAAGGATGACCTCCCGGATTAACACTACAGTAAGCCTCAAATATAATGCTAAATAGAGGATGCCTCCTCATTATTAAAAGAATTTCTTAGCACTTGGATAAAGGGGTTTATTAACAGAACTCTAATATTGCATAATAAATTTGCAATATATCTTTATTAGACGATGTATTGATATTTTTCCAAAATACTAGGTAAAAAAAATGGAAAGAAAAGTTGGAAAATTGACGGTGGCATTTACTGTAATATATCTTTTGATAGTGATTGGTTCACTTGTTGGAGTATATTTCTTAGTAGGGAGGATAGAAACTCTTAGAGTTTATACAACTACGAGCCTCTTCGATACGGGTCTCCTAGACGCAATTGAAGAACAATTTGAGGAAGAATATCCAATTCAACTTCAAATCATCGCGAAGGGGACAGGGCAGGCGATAAAATTCGCTCAAAATGGTGACGCGGACATGATAATTATACATGCTCCAACACAAGAATTTGCCTTCTTAGAGGATGGATATGGGGTTTGTAGAAAAATTATTGCCTACAACTTTTTCACCATAGTAGGATCAGAAGAAGACCCCGTAAATATTAGCAATTTGTCGCCCACGCAAGCTTTAGTAAAGATCGTAGAAGCTGGAAGGAACGGAGAAGCTATCTGGGTTTCTAGGGGAGACGATTCTGGGACGCACACCAAAGAAAAAAGCTTATGGGCAAATGCTGGATTTAACTGGACGATTTTAAGGGAAGAGATGGAATGGTTTAGAGAAACTGGTTCTGGAATGGGGAGAACCTTGCTTTACTCCAACTCTATTTCTGGATATACTCTCGCGGACATGGGTACCTATCTTAAATATTATTCAGACGGATTAACCAAGCAAGTAGTGTTAATAAATGAATATGAGGAACTGCTTAACGTTTATAGTGCCATAGTTGTTAATCAAACCCTTTATTCCCACACGAACGTTGAAGGAGCTATAACATTCTTAAAATTTCTAATTTCTGAGGATGGTCAATACATTATTGATCAGTATAAAGAAGGCGTTTATGAGAAGAGGTTATTTTATTCAGCAGTGGAATTATTGAGGAAAAACACAGATCCAACACTTGTAAGCTGGATAGAAGACTTTGCATATTTCAATGGAACAGAATGTCCCACGGAATACTGTTATAATCATCCAGAACTATACAATTAATTCGTTGAAAATCTTTTTTGAGGAGCGAAATTCAGTGGGCATAGAAATACTTGAAGGGATAAAAAGTGTCTTAGAATTTGTTCTGTCTGGAGACCAAAAAATAATGAATATAACAATTAGAACGATTGCCATTTCGGGTACCGCAACTCTCCTCTCGACTATATGGGGTTCACCTATCGGAGTGCTTTTGGGTTTGAAAAAATTTCGAGGGAGATTATTAATAAAGGGCTTCTTCAACGCTATGATAGGCATCCCCGCTGTAGCTCTAGGATTGATTTTATACTTGCTCTTTTCAAATGCAGGACCATTGGGTTTTCTACAGATTCTATACAGTTCATATGGGATAATTATTGGACAAGCACTTCTAATAACCCCATTAACTGTTAGTTTTATCGCAAGTGCTGTCGAGTCTGTTGGTCCAGAGATCAGGGATCTAGCAAAAACCTTGGGTGCATCTGAGGTCCAGATTTCTCTAGTCATATTAAAGGAGGCGATGAGCGGTGTCGTTCTGGCCATCACTGCAAGCTTTAATAGAGCAATAGCTGAATTGGGAGTCGCCTTATTAATAGGTGGAAACATACGGGGTTTTACTAGGGTCTTGACGACAGCGATAGCCCTTGAAACCGCAAAGGGCGAAATATTACTTGGAATTGCTTTAACCATTATACTACTGTTAATTGTGTCTGTTGTAAATCTCACCGTTAATCTGATTCAGAGGCGTAAAATATGGCGTATATGGTAGAGATTAAGGATATAACTAGAAGATACGGAAACATAAACGCTCTTGATAAAATTAACTTAAGTATAATGAAGGGTGAAATTTTTACCATAATAGGTCCAAACGGATCAGGAAAAACCACCGCATTAAGGATTATGGCGGGGATAGACAGACCAACAAGCGGAGAAGTATATTTTGATGGTGTAAAAGTTGATGAGGGGAACATGAGTAAGATCAGAACAAAAAGTACGATGGTTTTTCAGAAAACTGCTCTCTTCAACACAACAGTATACAAAAATATCGCGTACGGCTTAAAACTGAGAGGGTTTTCAAAGAAAGAAATTGAAGAAAAAGTAAAAGATGGGCTAAAAATAGTAAGTCTTGAAGACTACGAAAACCGATGGGCAAAAAAGCTTTCTGGAGGAGAACAACAAAGAGTCTCTCTTGCCCGAGCGTTGGTGCTAAACACTGAACTCTTGCTTTTAGATGAGCCCACAGCGAATTTAGATCCCATGAATGTTTCCATCATCGAGGAAACGATCTCTTGGGTCAATCGAGAAAGAAAAACCACGGTTGTTATGGCAACCCATAACATGTTTCAAGCGGAAAATCTTACAAATAGAGCAGCCTTGCTTCTTGAAGGAAAGATAAGAGAGATTGGAACAACCCAAGAAATTTTTAAAGACCCCTCCGAATACTTTATCAGTTTTGCGAGAACCGAAAATGTTTTTTCAGGTATCTCAAAAATCCTTAAAGAAGGTACTTCCGTCATAAACGTCGGCGATGGAGTCCTAATAGAAGCTGTCCCTAAAAAATCGGGAAAAATAAGACTTTTTGTAAGATCTGAGGACATAGTCCTCTCAAGAAACCCGATAATATCGAGTGCAAGAAATACTTTCAACGGCAGAATAGTTGGTATATCAGACTTGAAATCGTTAGTAAAATTGAAAGTTAATGTAGGAAAGGAATTTGTTGTTCAAGTAACCAAAAGATCTTTCACCGAGATGCAACTTAATGTTGGTACAGAGGTTTATATCACCTTCAAAGCTTCCTCAGTGCATGTAATATAATCTTTGACTATTGAAGAAAAGAAATTGATGAAAATGAAACGGTTGAGTGATGTAATTAGCCTTCAATAACATATCTGTATGAAATGTATTTTCCAGCGGTTGGGCTATCTCTAATAATTTTTAATATGTCTCCTGGTTTTGCGCCAATCGCTATAGCAGCTGGATCCGAGGTTTTAATCCATGGTAGCTGGTAGGGTTTTACTCGATACTTCGCCAACACCTCTTCTTTTGCCTTAGACGTAAGTATCTCATGTTTTGGCACGAGTTTATGCGTAAAAATGTTGAAAGATGGAAAGATCCTAGGAATCAATTCTATTTTATTTTCTACTGACCTAACTTTAGCGGCTGGAGTATATTTTCCTCTAGTTACTATGAGCCCTTCCTCAGCTTCAATGTCTTTCATTGCTTTACTCATTTGCTCAATATAGCGAACGCCCACCGTTACTGGGGTTGTATAACACCAAATAAGCACCTTTGTATCTTCCTTAGGAATCTCACATAAAAAGTTGATGATTCCTTTTTTTTCCTCGCGTTTAATCAACTTATATTTACGGAGCTTTATAAGCATCAGTGTCTTTTTTTCGTCTAAAGTTACTTCAACACTCAAAACCTACGACCTCATGTTTCAAGCGGTGTAAGTGGAAGTTATCGTCATTTAAACTTTACGCTTCATTCCCAAAAATAAGAGAATATATAAAAACAATTAATAGGGAAAAGTATAAAGATCTTTAAACATTTTATACAAAATATTTATTTTTTAAACCAACATATTATTAAAATTTGCGAGGTTCTTAAAATGAGGGTTGTTACTACTTTCTCACCTGGACACATAACCGGCTTTTTTCAAATATGTGATCAACCAATGGACCCATTGTTAAAAGGATCTCGCGGAGCCGGAGTCTCGATAACACATGGCGTCACAACAAGAGTCAGCGTTAAGAAGTCGCCAAAAACGTTCGTTAAAATTGAGATAAATGGTAACATCACAGAATCAGCTGAGGTGTCGGAACACGTAATAAAGACTTTCCTTTCACGCGTTGAAGGGAACTACATCGTTTCTGTAGAACATAACGTTAAAATTCCCATAGGTTCAGGATATGGCGCGAGCGGAGCTGGTGCATTAAGCCTAGCCTTAGCCCTAAATAAGGTTTTTGACCTCGGATTAACTCGCATTGAAGCAGCTCAAGTCGCCCACATTGCTGAAGTAAAATGTAAAACGGGACTTGGGACAGTCATTGCGGAAACTTACGGAGGATTAGAAATAAGAATGAAGCCAGGAGCTCCAGGTATAGGAGAAATAAAAAATATACACCTCACTGATGAATACGCAATAGTATGCCTGAATTTTGATTCCATATCTACAAAGGAGGTATTGATTAATGAAAAGCTCAGCCAAAAAATTAATAAAGCGGGGGAAAAACTCGTATACGAGTTACTAACGCAACCTACTCCCAACATGTTTATGAAATTCTCTCGTAAATTTGCGGAGCAGGTCGGGTTAATTTCGGAAAGAATGTGGAAGACTTTGAGAGAAGCAGATAGAAAAGGCTTCACATGCAGCATGCCAATGCTTGGAGAATCTGTTTTTTCCTTGATTAAGAGGGATGCCGTTGAAGAGCTTTTAAAGATTTTCCACAAGCATGCTCTTTCAGGGCACAGTATAATTGTTGCTGGAATCGACTTTAAGGGAGCTAGGATTTTATGACAGAAGAGACCAAAATTCCACCCAAACATCCGAGAGCTGAATCATTAAGAATTCGAGAAAAATTGATCAAGCATTTTAAATCAGGAGTTGTAGCCCAAGCAGGTCTTATAGCCCACGGTAGGGGGGAAGCATTTGATTATTTACTAGGTGAAAAAACCACTGAAAATGCTCGCAGAGCCTTTAAAGCAGTTGCTGCGACCATGCTTTTAGCTAAAAAACCAGTGATCTCAGTCAACGGAAATGTTGCTGCCTTAGCAGCAGAGGATATTAATAAACTGGCGGATGTTTTTAACGCAAAAGTCGAGGTTAATCTGTTTTATCGATCCCGAGAGAGGGAGATTGCGATTAAAAAAGTGCTAGATGAAGCTGGAGTCAAGGAAGTATTAGGTATAGATGAAAAGATGTCCGCACAGGTATCTGAGCTTCACAGTGAACGCAGACGAGTAGACAAAAGAGGAATACTTGTAGCGGATGTAGTATTTGTTCCCTTAGAAGATGGTGATAGAACTGAAGCCCTAAGAAAAATGGGTAAGACAGTTATTGCGATTGATTTGAATCCTCTATCACGAACAGCGCAGTTGGCATCGATCACAATTGTTGACAACATAATTAGAGTTATACCAGACCTTATCAAAGAAGGACGTAAATTAAAAACTGAGAAACTGAAGAAGTTACAGAAAATTGTCTCTGACTTTGATAACCGAAAAAACCTATCTAATGCAATTAAGCTAATTAATAAACGCCTTTTGGAACTTTCTGAAAAAGGAGTATACATAACACAAGTTCTTCAAAAAAGGAGGGATATCAGATAGTTATCAATCATACATGCAAATATGTAAAGTCGAAGATTTTTGCTTTTCAAAGACTCCATCAAAGGGATAAATATGTTAAAAAACTACTTGAAGAGTCTGAAGAAATTATGAAAGAATTTTGTAAAAAATGGAGGTGATTATATGTCATTTGAAAAACCCGTGCTTCAAATTGCATTGGATTTTGCAAACATGCATAGAGCTTTGGAGGTGGCAAAGGAGGCAGTTAAGGGTGGAGTTGATTGGATAGAACTCGGAACACCACTCATAAAAAGTGAGGGATTAGAGGTTGTTCGAGTAGCAAAAAAAACATTTCCAGAACACACAATCGTAGCGGATATGAAAACGATGGATGCAGGTTCTTTAGAGGTGGAAATAGCTGCTAAAGCAGGTGCGGACGTAGTCATGCTTCTAGGTGCAGCAGATGATAGCACCATTTGCGAAGCGGTGGAAGCCAGCAAGCGTTACGGGGCTAAGATCATGGTGGATCTCATAAATATTGAGGATATGATAACTCGATCTGTAGAGTTGGAAAGGCTAGGAGTAGACTATATTTGTGTTCACATAGGAATAGATCAGCAAATGCGAGGAATGGATCCATTAGAAATTTTAAAACAGATAATTGAGGTTATAGGCATTCCCATGGCGGTATCTGGTGGCATCAATAGCGAAACAGCTGCTAAGTCTGTAGAGATAGGAGCCAGCATCATAATTGTGGGTGGAGCAATAACTAAGGCTGAGAACGCTGAGAAAGCAACCAAAATAATTAAGGAAGTCATATTGACGCGTAAACCGATAGTTTCGAAGTTATTCAAGAAGTATCAAGAGGAGGAGCTTCATGATGTCTTTATGAAAGTGTCAACACCAAACATATCTGATGCGCAACAAAAAAAGGGTGAAATGGTAGGAATTAAGCCGATAACGAGTGGTGTAAAAGCCGTTGGGAAGGCTATAACAGTTCGAACATACCTCGGTGACTGGGCAAAACCTGTAGAAGCAATAGACATAGCTCAATCAGGAAACATAATTGTAATTGAGGCACCTGGTGATAAAGCCGTTTGGGGAGAATTAGCTACTCACAGTTGTGTGCAAAAGAAGGTTAATGGAGTGGTAATAGATGGTGCCATCAGAGACGTTGATGAGATAAGAGCCCTAAAGTTCCCTGCTTTCGCAACGAAAATAAACCCAACAGCGGGTGATCCGAAGGGATTTGGCGAAATTAATGTGGAAATCAAGTGTGGAGGTGTGATTGTTCGACCTAATGACTGGATAATTGCTGATGATAACGGAATAATGGTCGTTCCAAAGGAGAATGCTGTTGAGATTGCAAACAGGGCCATGGATGTCCTCGAGAGGGAGAACAGAGTAAGGGAGGAGATTAAGCGAGGGAGCACGCTATCAAAAGTTTTGAAGTTGAAAAAGTGGGAAAAAATCATTGGGTGAAAAAATTGAAAATAGCAGTGATGGGAGCTGGATCCATAGGAAGCCTTTTTGGGGGCATTCTGGCTGAAGCTGGAAACGATGTTACTTTAATAGCTCGAGAAAATCATGTGAAGGCAATTCAGCAGAACGGTTTAAGAATTGAAGGGATTTCCGGCAAACACGTCGTAAAGGTTAACGGTGTAACTACACCATCTCATATCAAAAATCCCCCTGATTTGATTCTCTTAACAGTTAAGGCTTATGACATAAGGCAAGCGGTTATCGACGTGGAGGAACTTATGGAAAAGGACACAGTCTTACTTTGTCTCCAAAATGGATTAGGGCTTGAGGAAATTGCATCCAAAATAATTGGAAGAGAAAGGGTGCTAAGGGGAGTAACGTGCCATGGAGCTTTACTTAAAGAGCCTGGCTTAGTTGCACACACAGGTAGGGGTGAAACTGTGATTGGGGAATTGAATGGGAAAATAACTGAAAGAGCTCGAAACCTCGCTGATACATTCTCCAATGCTGGACTTTCAACCAGAGTGACAGATAACATAAATGGCACAGTATGGACTAAAGTTTTAATAAACGCGAGTATAAATCCGTTTGGAGCTTTAACGACTATGAAAAATGGAGAACTCCTAATTATCCCTGAAATTAAAGAGCTCATGACAGAAACTGTCTATGAGGGAATAAAGGTTGCTAAAAAAAATGGTGTCAAATTGGAGGATGATCCTGTTACGTTAATGATAAAGACCGCGGAGATGACTGCTCAAAACAAAAATTCCATGCTTCAAGACATTGAGAAAGGAAAAATAACGGAAATTGATTTTATAAATGGAGCTATTTCAAATTTTGGTAAAAGAAAAGGTGTTTCAACTCCTTTAAACCGCCTATTAACTCACTTAGTAAAAGGCTTAAGTAAAAAAACGAAAGGTGAAGCCTAATTGAAATGGCATCCGTCTAAAGACATAATAGAAACATGTGGAAATGAACTCAAAGATAAAAAAATAGTTTTATGTTTAACAGGTAGTGTTGCGGCCACCCGAAGCTCGGAGATTGCTCGACAACTAATGAGGTATGGCGCAGAAATCATTACAGTAATGTCCCCCATGGCTCAGAAAATTATCCACCCCAATCTTATGGAGTGGGCTACAGGAAATCCCGTTGTAACAGAATTGACCGGAGAAATTGAACATGTGACATTAGCGGGTGAACATTTGAAAAAAGTTGACCTAGTTCTTATCGCTCCAGCTACAGCGAACACAATAAGCAAGATTGCTTGTGGAATAGATGACACAACTGTTACATCAGTTGCTTCAACCGCTTTTGGGTCAGGAACACCAATAGTAATCGTTCCAGCAATGCACAAGTCCATGTACAACCACCAAATTTTAACTGAGAACATAAGCAAACTCCAGGCTTTGGGCGTGAATTTTGTAGGACCAAGAATTGAGGAAGGGAAGGCGAAGATCGCTAAAACTGAGGAAGTTGTTAAAGTAGTTATCCAGCAACTCACTTCTAAGAGAGATCTGGAGGGAAAAAAGATCATGATCACAGCTGGATCGACCATAGAATACATAGACCCGATGAGGGTGATCACGAATAAAAGCTCTGGAAAAATGGGTATTGCGATCGCTAATGAAGCGGTGTCGCGAGGGGCAAAAGTAACTCTGATTTATGGACCTGGAACCGCTCTCCCTCCCAAGGAAGCCAACATAATTCGAGTTGAAACTACCAAGGAAATGTATGAAGCAGTAGTATCAGAATTAAAATCAGCGAGATATGACATTGTGATTGCTAGCGCAGCAGTAGCTGACTGGGCGCTAGAAAAACCCTATGCTTTTAAAATTCCTACGAAGGATGTATCCGAAATTACATTAAAATTGATACCAACATCTAAGATTGTTGACGCTGTAAAGAAGGTAAGCCCTAACACACTCCTCATTCCATTTCGGGCAGTACATAACTTATCCGATGACGCATTGATCCAAAGTGGGTATGAACGGTTGAAGGGTGCAAAAGCTGATTTAATCGCTGTTAACGATGTTGGAAGAAGTGGTGTCGGATTTGGGTTTGATACCAACGAGCTCTTTATCGTTGATAAAGATAAAAAGGTTGTTCACATTCCCCTTGCCCCAAAGCTGGAGGTTGCAAGAAAACTTCTAGACGTTATTTTTAACGAAATGAAGCCAACATAATCTATTTCTGGAAATAGATTATATGAATTCTCTGGATATCTTCTCAATTTATTGATACAAAATCAATTATATGGCTACTGTGGTGAGGAAGGTGAAAAGAAAATTTGAGATAGTAGTTGTTGGTGGAACCTTCGATGAGTTTCACAAAGGACATCGAGTCATCCTAATGAAAGCTTTTGAGATTGGAAATCGCGTACTGATCGGTTTATGTACTGATAAGTTTGTGAAAAAATTAAGAAAAACCCACAAAGTTTCAACCTACAACGACCGACTGAGAAATTTAGAAGCGTTCTTGAAAGAACAAGGAGTTTCTAGTCGGGTAGAAATCCTTCCTTTGGGGGATCCTTATAGTTATACAGTTTCAAATAACCTCCTTGATGCGATTGTGGTGAGTCAAGAAACAGAGCCACAAGCCCATGAAATAAATGTAAAGAGGGAAGCTAGGAAATTACCATCATTAAAAATTATCGTTGTGAAAACAGTTCTTGCAGAAAATGGTATCCCAATATCTACGACAAGAATTCGGCAGAAAGAGATTAATTGTAAAGGAGAGTTGTTGAAGGCTTAACGTGTTCAAAGAAGGAACTTAATGATATGTATGAAAAGTAGGAAGTTGTAACCTTCTTTTACTAATAAAAAGTTT
>JAGLRI010000032.1 GCA_023136395.1 Candidatus Bathyarchaeota archaeon
CGGCTTTAGCATGGATAAAATATTGGAAATCGCGAAGTAAGGATTTGGAATTCATTGCTCAAGAATATTTAGGTGGAAGGAACCTTGCGTTCCATAGTTTATTTAAAAATGGTGAACTCGTAATTTGTATGGCCAGGGAAAGACTGGAATACATTTATCCCTATCTTGCACCATCTGGGATTACAGGGACTCCTTCTGTCCAGCGAACATTACATGACGCTAAACTGAATAAAATTGGCATAGAAGCGGTTCTTGCAGTTGACTCTAAATACAACGGAATCGCCTGTGTGGATTTGAAAGAGAACGAGGAGGGAATACCTTGTCCAACCGAGATAAATGCGGGTCGTATGTTCACTACATCATATTTTTTCAGTTTCGCTGGAGCTAAGTTGTACTCCGAATGTGGTATGCCGGTAAAATGGTTCGCTAACATACCTTACCTTTACTTAAAACTTGCATACAAAGAGACTATTCCACAGATTCCGAAGGTTAATATTCTGCCTGAAAACCTCTATTGGGTGCGGCATATGGATGCTCCTGCAAGATTGATTCGAAATGGTCGAGTGTTGGGAACTATGCTGTCGAGGGAAAGCCATGAAAGTTTGGATTGATGCCTGCACGGGAAAACAGGTGAGATATGCATGTGCTATTGCCAATCGATTGCGACAGCAAGATTGCAATCTCATCTTAACCACGAGAAAGCATCCTGACACTATTATTTTGGCGGATATCCTCGGGGAAAAGTTTACAGTAGTGGGAAGATATGATCCTAAGTCCCTTTTTACGAGATTGCGTGAAAGTGTTAAGCGTACACTCTCTTTTTGTGAAATGTTTAGAGAAAATACTCCGGATCTTGTTATCTCACATCAATCTGTTGAAGCGTGTCGCGTTGCCTTTGGATTAGGCATTCCCATTATCTCTACAGCGGATGCTCCGCATGCTGAAGCGGTTAATAGATTAACGCTACAGCTTGTTAACGTCTTGATTGTTTCTAGGGCTATTCCTCAACGCTGTTATAGAAGTTATGGTGTTAGAAGAGTTGTCCAGTTTGATGGTGTCGATGAAGTGGCTTGGATAAAAAATTACAAACCAAAATTAGACGAGAAAGAATACGAAAAACCCTTGATTGTTGTTAGACAAATGGAAACTAGGGCGGTTTATGCTAGGAAAAAAAATGATGTGACAGAAAAAATTGCGCAAAAACTCACCGCTCTTGGACAAGTGGTATTTCTTTCACGATACGAAAAACATCCAAGAAGGAAATTAGTTGTTCCGAAGAAGTATGTTGATTCCGCTGCTCTCGTAGGAAAAGCAGATTTAGTGGTTAGTTTTGGGGGAACTATGGCGAGGGAAGCGGCGCTTCAAGGAACTCCAAGCATAGTGATCCCGACGTTGCTAAAGCCAGAATTATTCTACACTAATAATTATATCTCAAAGCTTGGGTTTCCATTATTTACTGTGGATCTGCCAGAAGTTCTGAAGTTCGCAAAGAAGTATCTTGGTATGAAATGGGATGTAACGGAATTAATTGATAAGTTGGAAAACCCAACGGATGTAATTATGAAGATAATTGAGGAGGGTAAATATGAATAAAGTTTTAGTTGTTGGAAATAAAGGAAAAGTTGGTTCATCAATGTATGAGCTGCTTCGTGGAGTAGAAGATTTCCAGGTGTGGGGGATAGATAAGAACGAATTAGAAGTTGTAAAAGAAGTGAAAAAAGTTGATATAATGCATATATGTTATGGCTGTAAGGATGAAGAGAAATTTATAGGAACTACTGTTAATTATATCAGAAAGTTTGATCCATCCCTAGTTATCATTAACTCCACCGTGGTTCCTACGGCGACTGAGACTATCTTTCAGAAAACGGGAAAAATGATCGTGCACAGTCCAATTCGAGGAATGCACCCTTACTTTAAACACGACTTACTTCACTACGTCAAGTTCATTGGGGCAGTAAACAAAAAGGCAAGCGAACTGGCAAAACAACACTTCGAAAAGCTTGGAATGAAAACATATATTTGCGATAGTCCTAAAGAAACCGAATTTGCTAAGTTATTTGCCACAAGTTATTACGCTTTGATGATTGCCTCGTTTCAAGAGATGTATAGAATATGTAATGAACACGATGTCAATTATAATCAAGTAGTGGATTTCATCAAAACTGAAGAAGATAAGCCAATATTACATGCAGGATATATTGGTGGAGAATGTTTGATTCCAAACATTTACCTTCTTCTAAAGAAAGCTGATTCAAAAATTTTACATGCAATCTTAGAATCAAACGAGAGGTGGAAGCCCACAGTCAATGAAAAACAGATTAGAGGAACAATTAGGAGGGATAGCTGGAGATTTGACACAAGCTGAATTGGATAAAAACTGAATTGTTGATTCGAAAAAATGAAGTAATCTAAAAAAAGTGATTGATTGCATTTTGAATTTTCTGAATGAATGCGAAACGTTTTCTATAAGTATAAAGCATTAAAAAGAAGTATTAGTAAGAGAGACAAAGTGTTTAGAATTAGTTTATCTAGGATTTGGGCTGTAAAAGGCGAAAGCGATGAGTACTTTGAAAATGTTAACTCGAAGGGAAAAAATAGTTGGTGGGGTAAAGAGTCTTAGAAATCTCCGCTTTAAAACTTCTCACTCTTTCCTTCTACAAGTTACCCTTTTGTCTTTAATTATTTCCCTCGCGTTTATTGTAAGATTGTTGCCTCTTCGGTGGGGATTTCATCTCTCAGAATTTGATCCTTACTTCCATTACCGTTCAGCAGAATACTTAGTTGAAAACGGTTTTGTTGCTTGGAATTCATGGACCGATTATATGAGATGGTATCCATTTGGGCAACAAGTTGTAGCGGGATCCTATCCGGGGTTACCGGTTACCGCTGCTTTCTTTTATACTATTTTAAATGCTTTAGGTTTACCCATAACGTTGTTTGAGCTCTGCGTAATCTTTCCCGCCATCATGGGAGCGTTGACGTGTTTGGTCATATACTTTTTGTGTAAAGATATTGGCGGTAGGGAAGCAGCGATTTTTTCATCCTTATTTCTAGCCTTAAATTCCGCGTACATCGGTCGTACCGCACTTGGATTCTTTGATGATGAAACGGTTGGGATATTTAGTATCCTCTTGTTTTTTTTCTTCTTCTTGAGATCAATTGATAAAGAAAGGGCTTTGAGAAGTATTTTATTTTACTCTGTTGCCTCAGGACTCTCTCTTGGTTACCTCTGCACTTCTTGGGGAGCTGCACGATACCCCATAGCAATGGCTGCTCTCCTTGTTTTCATTTTAATCTTACTGCGTAGATATTCATCTCGGTTACTTTTTTCATACAGCGTATCTTTTGGTATTGCTTTCTTAATTGCAATTAATGTGCCAAAATTAGGATTCAATTTTCTTACAGAAACATACAACTTGCCAGTGGCGGGGGTTTTCTTATTGTTATGTTTATGCGAACTTGTTAGTCGGGCTCGTAGTCTAAGAGCTAAAACGATTCTTACAGTTGCCTTCCTATGTTTTTCTGTAGTCACGGTTTTCGTACTTGTGAACTACGGAGTCATTAGTGCAACACCGGGCAAGTTTTTAAATGTTATTAATCCTTTTGCGAGAGCTGACAAACCACTTGTAGAATCAGTTGCGGAACATAAACCTGCAGCGTGGGGAACTTTTTATTACGAGTATGGGATAATCGCCTTTTTAATACCGGTAGGTTTGTTTTTCACTGTGCAAAATCCTACTAATCGAAACATCTTCATAAGCATCTTCGCCCTCACTACAATATATTTTGCCAGTTCTATGGTGCGATTGACCTTAATTATGGCCCCAGCTTTCTGCATCCTTGGAGCTGTCGCCTTAGTTCGACTAATAAGACCTTTTGTCACCATTATGAAAGAGTCTCCAAGTGTTTCAACGAAAAGAAAACGTTTTAGGACTTATGTGGGAAAAGAGTTCAGCGCAGCCTTCTTAATAGTTATGTTTATTTTACTTCTGTTTTCCTTTGTCTTTCCAAATCCAAGAAGCATAAACACGGCGTACTCACCAACAACTATTGCTTCATCAAGTATCCCAATCAAGGGATCGTTCAATGATTGGATTGAAGCGTTAACTTGGATGCGAGATAACTTGCCACAAAACGCGATAGTAGCCAGCTGGTGGGACTACGGTTATTGGATAACCGCCATGGGAAATAAAACAACATTAGTCGATAATGGCACAATAAACTCGACTCAAATAGGAAATGTTGGGTGGATGTTCATGTCTAATGAGACAACTGCGTTGGTAATTCTTGGAAAGTATGATGCTACGCACGTCGTGGTCTTCACCACAATTCCTCTTGCCTTACAAAGTGGACAGCTAATCCTTTACGGAGAAGAGGTAAAATGGACGTGGATGGCAAAAATAGCTGCTTCAAATGTAGCTCCGTTTATAAACGAAACAGAGCTAATGGATACATCAATTACTAGTCAATTAGGTCTTTACGACCCTCAGAGAGGTAGGAATCTCTACCTTCCTAAAAGCGATAGGGTTCTCACAAAACTAATAATATATCCAATAGAAGAATTAATAGGCTTTCCGGGATTATTGGAAGAAGACCCCTTACATTTTAACCTTGTTTTTGCATCATCAAGTTATATGGTTTTTGTTTATGAGATCGATTACTAAAAGTCATATTTTTTTTATTTTTAATCAATACCCTTCATAGCTCGCCTGTATTTTGCGTATTTGTCGTGGGGAGAAAACTTTGCGGGGTGAGGAATGTGCACTTGCCCCCCACAATGAAGACATTTCTCTTGGTTAAGCGTGTATTTTTTACATTTTATACATCTTCTAAGCAGCCAAACCAGTCGTATCACCCTAAAAAATCAAATATCATGTTCTTCCGTTGTCTCGTTAATGTTTATAGCTAGCTATTTTTCTTTTATAAAATCGCCTTGTCCGCCAGCTTTTGTAAAATTTTTTAAGGCTACTTCCGCAACCTTTTGTAGCAGTCTTTCTGCCTCTTTATAAGTCTCTGCCAAAACTTCAACGCGGTACTTTGGTGCCGCGATCACAGAGATATTTATACTTGTCCCCGAGGGGGGTTTGATGCGTTGAGCGCTTAATAAAGCTTCGCGTATAATTTTTGCGCCGGTGGGCTTTGTGCTTTGAAGCTCAAGTATTCCCTTCATTTTTATCATTGGGAGTTTAATTTTTTGTTTTGCGATTTCTGCAAGGACAACTGCAATATCTTTTTGTATGCCTAAGTTGAACAGAACATCTACTCCTTCCTTAGCGACTTTTTCTAGCCCTTCATAGATTCCGAATTCTTTTTCGATCACAGCACCAGCTTTTTCACAGATTTCATTGTAATGAATGTTTAATTTTTCAGAAGCACTTCGTAGCAGGCTATCAGCTGTCTTGCCTCTTTTCCAGAACAAAAGTTTCTCCTTTCTTTCAGGTCCAGAAACTCTCCTAAGCGAGAGATCTACATGTTCCCTTGTTGGGTCAACCCTTAAAACCTTCAGCACAACTTTTTGTTTTTCACGCACAAAATTTCGAATGTTCCTAACCCATGAAGAAGAAATCTCAGAGATGTGGAGTAAGCCTTCCTTATCATACTCGTCTAATATTACATACGCACCATGGGGGGATATTTGTGAAATCGTTGCGATAACAAGATCACCCACCTCTGGCCACTCCTCTTCTCGAAATGTCAAATTAAATCCTCTTAATATTACTTCAAAACGGCGACAATTTCTCCTTTTATTATAGCCTTACCTCCAGAAGGCTCAGTGAGAGTCGCTCCACAAATATTGCAATGAACAATACTTGTAGCGTGGCTGAAGACGATCTGTTCGTTCCCACAATCAGGACACCTCACTCGGAGAAAAACGCTTTTAGGATGGGGTATAAGACCCTTCCATTCACTCATCCTCTTTTTCACCTACACAATCGTTAATTTTCTGAGACGAATACCCTTTTTATGTCTCGTGTACCCACAAACATCACAAAGGAGTTTTAATGTTTGTTTTTTTGTTGTTTTATAAAACTTTCGCTGAAGCGGATATTTTTGTCCTCCATAACCCTTCTTTAAACGTTCATGACGCCTCTCACCTTGTGCTAATGCTCGCCTCTTCCCTGCTTTGTATAGCGACACAGCATGTTCTGTGTGAACCGCGCATCTAGGGCAATATGTTTTGACGGTTTTAGGAACATTCATTCTGCTTCCACCTCTACGGCTGCCCCTTGCTTAATAAGGATATTGGCGTTTTCGGTGGGCAGTGTTGCTATGTCCTCCGGTTTAAATGAACCGTATGTTTTCAAGTCTGAGCCTATTATGGCTGGAACGGATCTTAGGAGACGCACTAACACCAGTTTTGGCTTCTCTTTTCTCTCAACACTGGATAAGCGCCCCCTCAACATATCTTTTAAGAAGGTTCTATAAGACTCTGCTAAGGGCAAAAATTCTTGGTATAACTTTGCTTCTTCAGTTAAGATTTGTTTTGGCATGGTTTTTTCAGCTAGGATTTGTTTCAAAGCCTTTTCGTAGCGAATTTGAACTAGCTCCTCAGTCATTTTTTCAACGTTTTCTAGTTCACGTTGCATAAGGTTAGCTCTTGTTGTTTTTTCATCGAGCATTCTTCTTTCTTCTCTCATTTTTTTCATGTAATCTGCTAGCTTAGCATAAAAATCTCTCGGAAGACTTTGAATTTCCGTGCTTTCCTTCTCTTTTTTCCATGCTTCAAAAAGTTCATCATACACTTTATGTCTCTCCCTTCACTCTAGCTAACTCTTTACATAGGAGTAGTAAAGCAGCTGAGGTCGGTAACTCGACTTCTTCATTGTTGTATGGACCATAAATATCGTCTCCCAACCTGAATTGGGGAGCATCCGATACAAAAATTATTACTCTTCCTTTTTTAAAGACTATGGCACTCTTAAAAGGATCAAACCGATCAATATCTGTGATGGATACATCAGTTTTTTTAAAACCAGTTTTTCCGTGTAACGTGTTGGATAACCTTATCAGCCGATGAACATCGGTAGTAACTACAGTATCAATTTTAGCTGACTGATTTTCTACTCCCTGTTGTATTATCTCTCTCTCTTTCTCAATTCCTAATCCCTGTATATGCCTCAAAGATTTGTTTTTTTCCCAGCTTCTTAAAAGGTCTTCTCTATGATTAATCCAAAGGTTAGTTATCTTCTTTTTTAGTCCTATTTTTTCTAATTTTTCTCTAGAAGAAGTAAGTATAAAATTGTATGTTCCCTGAGCAATCCTATCTCTCCAGCCCAGATCTTGAGAATCTGATCCACTTAGTATGGGGGATATCCTGTCTCTTCTTTTTTCTAAACCATGAAAACTTAATTCTAATCCTATTCCTCGTATGTAGTCAACAATCTCTTTACGAGATAATGAATCGAGCCCACGAATTTCTTCATTATTCACATGGAGGTGGTATCCTCTATGCCCAGAAAAAGCTACCTTTATCTCTTTGGTTGAGATCCCAAAATCCTTCATCAGGAAATCTATGAGCTTTATTGTTTCCTCTTTAGCAGATGTTAAACAAAGTTCGCAAAACCATGTTTTTTCTTTAAAATTCTGCTTTTTACATGAAGAACATTGTGTAGGGGTAATTCCCTTTCCAGTTGCACCACAATTATTACAGATCCATATATTGTGTGTTTTGGGGCATGAAGTTGGTATGTGATCGGCATCAATGTCAAAGATTAAGTCTGCTCCCAACCAACCCTTTTCCTCCATTTCTGCAGCTGGTTCTTCATAGTAAGCGCTCGAATATAGAACATCTGAGGAAATTGTGCTTTTCAAAAAAGACCTGAGGGTATCTATGTTCTTGAAGTTTTTATGCCTAAGCATCATCATCCTTTCACTGAAAAGAATAAAGCCGAACTCTCGTTTTTCAATAAAAGGAGGAGATAGAATATTGGAGGAACATTCCTGATAGTACTCAGCAAATTTGTTTCGTACAAACGTTTTCGTTTCTATTTTTTTCACACCCACTAGGAAGGAACCTCTGCTTTTACAGCTCTCAATTTCCTACGATAATAGGGGAGAGGGTGACTTATCGTTCTGCATATTTCGTTCATTTCGGGGCAGATTCCGTGAGTACGTAGTGTATCGCATCTTGGGGGAATGTATTTTGTTCTAGACCCCCTCTTGCCAGCTATGTGTTCTACTTGGTAACGGGTCATTCTTTCATTGAAATCAGAGAATGAACGGAGCAGATCGACAACATGCTCTACAGACATACCAATGTTTATGAGAAAGGAAGTTAATGCAAAACGTCCTATGTGAGATACACGTTGACCAGACGCAGTTGCATCATACAAACTTTTTAAACATGGGGGGAAAGCGGTAATATCTACTTCTTTTGGAAAATCTTCAAAACTAGTTTTTCCTCTTTTTTCATTGAATAGTAGGTTTAACTGCTCCACGTGATTCATGAGTTTCTGGGGTAGGGATCCCACTTTTATGGAGAGCTTATCTTCTATGTGTCTGCGCACCTCTTCTTCTAAAAGACGAGTTATCCTATTTTTTGTGAGAAAAACTTCACCGTTTACCAAAACTTGATTAATAAGTTTCCATTCTTTCTCACGAAAAATTGCTGCATTTTTTAAAAAATCTGTAAAATGGAGCGCAAAGTCGTATGTTAATGAGCCGATGCGATCCTTGATTGATTTTATCTTCCAATTAAAATTTTTTGTTAACTCTATGATGTTCTCTTTACTTTCGGATTTAAGTAAATTGGAAACTCTTTTGGCTTCAACTAATGCATAACTTCTCTTAAGGGAGATATTCTCTGTTGCAGCCACCAGCATTACTGCTATTGGAAAGGAGAATATTTCTATGTCATCGTCACGTGATTGCTCATATACTGATTGAAAGAGGATAGCTTCCTCTATTCGATCCTTAGCTCGGTCTAATATCGATTCGTACTCCGGACTTGATAGTTCGTTGATTTTAATGTCTAATGTTTTCGCATATCTAGCTGCTTCTGAGATGAAAGGATATTTTACTAGGTCGCTTTTCGTAAGTACCTGCTCTCCCTCCGGGGGAAGTTATTACTCAACATCTATTCGAGGAGCTAAGTAGAAGGACAATTTTCCCTCCTGTTGCTGTTTGAAGTCTAGTCTGATTGGCATGTCAGTTGAAATTTCCATTGTTGCAATCTCGGATGTTGCAGCTGCTGCTTTAATTATCTCGACTAGATAACTTAAACTGAAGTTAGCAATAGACACCTCTTTCGTCTCCACACCTAAAAATGCGACGTCACCTTTCTTCAACTCGATTGTAGCTCCCATAAGATCTCCTGTAGCACGCATCGTTATTTTTTCGTCATCTATCTCAATTCGTACATGATCGCTTACCAGAGAAACGTCTTCGATAGCTTGACGCAGCCCTTCTGTAGTAATTTCCGCCTTTGCGTTGAAAGTGACTTTTGGGATGGGAACTTCTTCCTCTATCGGTTCTAATGTGGGCATATTAAATGTGCGTAGATATTTCCCTTTAATGGTGATTTGTAATCGATTTGTTTTTTCTTCTAGTGAAAGCTCAACGGATTCTTCCCTTCTCGCTCGCTTGAGTAGCTTTAATAATTCGCTAATGTTCAAGCACAGTTTCATTGTTTCACTACATACGTATTCATCAAATATTTTTTTAGGCCATTCAAAATCAACCATGGCGACCCGTGATGGATCCATCGCCCGAAGCTTGATTCCTCCGGTGGATATATCGAAGGTGGCTTCGTCTAAAAGCGTTGAAATTGCTGTAATCATGTCTCTTAAAAGCATTGCATCAGTCACTCTAATCCTAAACAAAAATACGCTTCCTCCAACACAATTTATGTTAATAATTCTTCATTGTTTAAAAATAAATGGAATAATATTTTCCTTTCAAACCTTAAAAACGAATAGTTTATTGACAATTACTTATTCACCTCATCACTTCATTACATAAATCATCTTTTTTTTAAACAATTTACATATAATATCTCTCTTAGTTATATTTATTCAAAAAATGATATCGTAATCACGGATTGAAGGAGCTTTTTTAAAAAATATTTTAAATGTCTTTGTCACTTTTGGAGTTGTGTAAGGCTATGAGTTGCTCAAAATCTTTTTGTACCAGGTTTGTCCAACCTTGTTCAAAATGGAATGAAGCATTATCGCTGATTAGTCGAATCTTGCATGAGTATTGATCATCGGAAATGCCTTTACAATCAGTATCCTGTTTAGGAATAAGACCACATTTAGTTTGACATAAATCATCTATGTAATCTAGCATTGCAAGGTATAATCTCTGTGGTTTGAATGAGGGCATCACTCTCTCCGAGATAAGCTGTATGCATTCTTCTCTCATTTCCTCCTCTGCACTTTGAGAAAAACTTTTACTTAGAAGAATTCCTTCACTATAATCGTCATTCTTCATCGTTTTTTTCATCTCTCGAACAACGTCTATTCCAACTATGCCAGATTTAGTTTTTGGCTTAGTAATAACCCGCAACAATACCTTATCATCAGACTTCTCTTGTGTAATAATATAGTCAATTCCTTTATCCCATTTTTGTTTTTCTTCGATTTCATAACCTTTGACAGCCATAACCAGCTCTGCCTTTTCAAATAGTTCTCCCTTATTTAACTTGATCTTCATTCTACATTTTCACCTTTCACATTACCTATGCATGCCGAGTGGTTTGTTCTTTGGACATATTGAAACTCTTCCTTCTTCTGCTAGATTTTCTTAATAACCATTAAGATTGGGCTTTAGACTAATTCTCCAATCGCGAACCTGCTTCCAACTCTCGTTATTTTGAATTTGGCATGTTCTCCTTGTTTAGTGTCTGACACGAATACAACGAATCCTTCAATTTTTGCGACACCGTCACCCCTTCTGCTCATGTCCTCGATTTCGGCTTCGTATTCCTTGTCAACTTCAACTGGTTTCTT
>JAGLRI010000033.1 GCA_023136395.1 Candidatus Bathyarchaeota archaeon
GCACAAAAATAGTTGATTCACTTACTTCCAAGTCTTCAGCGATCTTCCTAAATGCAATTCGCGCGTCATCCTGTAATCTTCTTAAAATCTCTCGATCTATCTCATCAATTTCGTTCGACATTGAAGACTCCTAAAATTGATATAATAGATAAATTTCTTCATATTTAAACAAATCCCTAAAAATAGAGAAAATTTAATATATTCGGTTATTTTATATCGAAACTTGAAAAAAATCGAAATATTTATAAGGAAACTCCAATAACTATAATGCCTCAAGTTGGAATGGTGTTTTTGTGAAATGGACAAAGTAATACTTGCTTATTCAGGTGGGCTCGATACCTCCGTCTGCATAAAATGGCTTCAGGAGAAATACAATTACGAAGTAATCACCCTAACTCTAGATGTTGGGCAAAAAATAGATTTTAACATGATAGAAGAAAAAGCGAAGAAACTTGGTGTCTTAAAACATTATTCAATAAACGCAAAAGAAGAGTTCGTAAGGAATTACATATTTCCTGCAATTAAGGCGAATGCCCTATATGAAGGAAAATACCCAGTAAGCACTTCCCTTTCTAGGCCATTAATTGCATCGAAACTGGTCGAGATAGCCAATAAAGAAAAAGCTAGTGCCGTAGCTCACGGTTGTACAGGTAAAGGAAACGATCAAGTTAGATTTGATGTAACTATCAAAGCCTTGACAGCTAACCTAAAAATATTGGCACCAGTACGCGAATGGAATTTAAGCAGAGACATGGAAATAAAGTATGCAAATGACCATGGAATACCAATACCTGTTGACGTAACTTCACCCTATAGCGTTGATCAAAATTTGTGGGGGCGATCAATTGAGTGTGGTGCTCTAGAGTATCCAGATCAGGAACCACCAGAGGAGGTCTACGAATGGACAACTCCTCTTGAGAAAACTTCCGATAAATCTGAATACCTAACGATCGAATTTGCTTACGGTACCCCTACGGGATTGAATGGGAAAACAATGGATCCAGTTTATCTCATAGAGACATTAAGCAAAATAGCTGGAAAACACGGTATCGGACGTATAGATCATATGGAAGATCGACTAATTGGCATTAAATCAAGAGAGATCTACGAATGCCCAGCGGCCACTGTTCTCCTAGAAGCACATAGAGATTTGGAGAAGACAGTTCTTACACGACATGAAATTATGTTTAAGCAGCAAATCGACATGAAATGGACTTTTCTTGCATATGCTGGTTTATGGATGGATCCGTTGCGAGAAGATCTTGAATGCTTTATTGATAAAACGCAGGAACGGGTTAATGGAAAAGTTAAATTGAAGCTTTATAAAGGTGGTGTGTGGGTGGTTGGGCGTTCTTCACCATTCTCCCTATACAACCTGAATCTTGCTACTTATGGTATAAAAACCACTTTTGATCAAACGGCCTCCAAGGGATTCATAGAACTTTGGGGCCTCCCAACCGTACTAGCGTACTCCCTTAAAAAGAAAAACCATCAAGGTAAGTGAAAAGAATGGAACTAATTGACATCCTAAGACAAAAAATACTTCCACCCGTTCCTATGGAAATCGCTAAGTATTCCTCATCAATTGAAAGTGACAAACTCCTCATAAAGCCTGTAATTGAGATAAACAAGGCACACATCATAATGCTTGCAAAGCAGGACATTCTTAACAAAAAAGAAGCGACATCCATTCTTAAGACTCTATCAGAGATTCCCCCAGATATGATGTTGGATCCACTGTTTGAAGATGTACACATGCAAATCGAGTCATATTTGATTGGGAAATTAGGAGAAGAAGTAGGTGGTAGGCTCCATGTGGCTAAAAGTCGCAATGATCAGGTAGCTACTGCAATTCGAATGACTCTAAGAACTTATCTGTTTGAAATAGTTCAAGCTCTGATCGAATTTCGTACAACACTACTCATCCGATGCGATGAGTACCTAGAAGCGGTTATGCCTGGCTACACCCATCTACAGCACGCTCAACCAATAACAATAGCTCATCATCTCCTCGCGCATCACGATGCTTTGGAACGTGACACAAAGCGAGTAATGGATGCATTCTCCTTTG
Source organism: Candidatus Bathyarchaeota archaeon (assembly GCA_023136395.1). GTDB lineage: Archaea > Thermoproteota > Bathyarchaeia > Bathyarchaeales > Bathyarchaeaceae > JAGLRI01. Next base: position 2,072 of record JAGLRI010000033.1, read on the forward strand.
TGAATCTAAGCCCTATGGGAGCGTGTGCCCTTGCAACCACCAGTTTCAATATAAACCGTGAACTCGTCGCTGAACTTTTAGGCTTTGATGGATTAATTGAAAACTCTGTGGATGCTGTCAGTTCCCGTGATTTTGTTGTAGACGTTTTAGCTGACTATGCGTTGATTATGACGAATCTAAGCAGAATGGGCGAGGAGACTATACTATGGAACACTTCAGAATTTTCAACAGTTATTCTTCCTGACACGTATGTATCAACAAGCAGTATTATGCCACAAAAAAGAAATCCTGTTGTTGCAGAGTTGCTTAGAGCAAAAACAGCTCATGTCTATGGAGATTTAATTGCAACATTAACAATTTTGAAAGCTTTACCTCTAAGCTACAATCTTGACCTTCAAGAAATTACACCCCATCTTTGGAACTCCCACACAGTTACATTAACATCTATAAAAATGGCGACGGGTATTTTTAAAAATCTTAAATTTGATATCCAACGTTGGATTGAACTAGTTACAGACGATTTTTCTACTGCAACCGAACTAACTGATATGTTGGTGCGCGAATACGATTTGCCATTTAGAACGGCCTACACTATTGTCGGAAAAATAGTTCAAAAAGTAGCCTCAGAAGGAAAAAAGATGAAAGCAATAACTCCAGAGATGTTAAGTACCACTATATTGGGGACCATTGACAAGAAGATACAAATAGATCCCTCCAAATTTTATGCAGCATTAAATCCTGTTGAAAACGTCAATACCAAAAGCGTGATAGGGGGGCCTTCATCAATTGAGGTTTTACGAATGAAGAACAAAAGAGCAAAAAAAATTGTTACTGACGAGGCATGGTATAACACTCATATATCTAAATTGAAAAAGGCAAATTCCAAGTTATGCAGTATGATTAAAATGTTAGAAGGAGGCGAAAAAACTGAAAGCTAAATGCCTTGAATGCAATGCCGATTTAATGATACCTGAGGATGTTATCTCCGGTGAGATCGTAAGTTGTCCAGATTGCGGAATGGATTTCGAAGTAAGCAAATCAGATGAAAGCGATTTAAAACTTAAACCTGCCGAAATTGAGGGAGAAGATTGGGGGGAATAATAACACATGATCCCGATGGGGCTAGTATATGACCGAATCCGGTGGGAAGAGAAAGAGCTGATTAGAGCTTCAAAGGAGGCAGGCGTTCCTCTGAAGCTCATTGATGCTAAAAAAGTATACATTAACCTCTTTGAAAACGCTAACGTTCTTAAGAAGGTTTTCGAAAGCGTCGTTCTCCAGCGCTGTGTTAGCTATTTTCGAGGCTTACATATAACCGCTATTCTAGAAAATATGGAATTTACAGTCATAAATCCGCTAAATGTATCTTTAACCTGTGGAAATAAACTATTTACAACGCTTGCTTTAACAAAAGCAGGTGTTCCAACTCCTAAAACCGTGATGGCTTTCACCCCTCAAACCGCATTAAATGCTCTAGATGCTTTGGGTTATCCCGCAGTACTAAAGCCTGTTGTAGGAAGTTGGGGAAGGTTAGTAGCCCAAGTCAAGGATCGGGAATCAGCGCAAGCACTGATTGAAACCAGAGAAGAAATAAGAAGCGCCCTCCTTCGTATATACTACATTCAGGAGATGGTCAAAAGACCACCTAAGGACATTCGAATAATCGTCATTGGTGATGAAGTGGTTGTAGCATACTATCGTTACTCCCCTCCCGATGACTGGAGAACTAACATAGCCCGAGGAGGAGTCAGTAAACCTTGTCCCATAACATCTGAGCTTGAACAACTCGCTGTTAAAGCCTCTGAGGCAGTTGGCGGCGGAATAGTGGCTGTTGATTGTATGGAGAGCCCAGAGGGGATTCTAGTACATGAAGTAAACGGCACAATCGAGTTTCGAGGAGCCTCATTTTCAACCAACGTTGACATAGCTAGAAAAATAATGGATTATGTCATCAAGGTGCTAAAAAAATGAAAGTTGGAATAATGGGTGCGTCTGGATACGTTGGGGGGGAGCTTTTACGCCTGTTATTATTACATCCTAACGTCGAGGTAACATTCCTTACATCCCGCCAATATAGTGGAGAATACATACATCGAGTGCATCCAAACTTGAGGGGTATGACAAAATTAAAATTTATAAATTTAAACTCATCAAAAATTATTAATTCCTGTGACCTCCTATTTATGGCAGTACCCCATGGAACTTCGTCGAAGAGTTTACCAAAAATTCTTGAAACTGGCATAAGAGTTATTGACACAAGTGCCGATTTTAGGCTTAAGAATCCAAATGATTACCCAAAATGGTATAATTGGGAACATCCATGCCCTGAATTGTTGGAAGAAGCTGTTTATGGACTTCCAGAGCTTCATAGAGAGGAAATCAAGAAAACTAAATTTGTTGCTTGCCCCGGTTGCGATGCAATAAGTGCAATACTAGCTTTAGCCCCCATCATTAAAGAGGACAAAATAGAGAAAAACAAAATTATTGTAGATGTGAAAATTGGTTCATCTGGTGCTGGAGCAAAACCCTCTTTGTCAAGCCATCATGCTGAACGTTCAGGTGTTGTTAGACCGTATAAACCTGTAGGGCATCGCCACACCCCTGAAATAGAACAAGAACTAAATGCGTTAGCTGAGGGTGAAGTCACTATCTCCATGTCGTCACACGCGGTAAACATGGTAAGAGGAATCCTAGCAACATGCCATACCTTTGTAACTTCGCCTTTAACAATAACCGATGTGTGGCGCAGCTACAGAGGTTTCTATCAAGGAGAACCCTTTATACGGCTAGTTAGAGACCGAAAGGGAATCTTCAGATTTCCAGATCCAAAAATATTGGTTGGGTCAAACTATTGTGACATAGGTTTCGAAATCGATAACCGAGCCAATAGACTTGTTGTAATGTCTGCCATCGACAACCTTATCAAGGGATCGGCAGGAATCGCCGTTCAAAACATGAACATTATGCTTGGTTTAGATGAGAGGATTGGCTTAGAACACCCAGGACTTCATCCGGTGTAGACTATGATGGTGTTAAAGATTGGGGGTAGCATTCTTAAAAAGGGTTTAAACCCAACCTTGATAATTGACATTAAAAAAACACTAGAAACTAGAGGTCTTATTATCGTACACGGTGGTGGGGATGAAGTAACAAAAATAGCTGAGAATCTGGGGAAACAACAAAAATTTATTTTTTCCCCCGGCGGAATTAGAAGTAGATACACGGATGAAGAAACCGTAAAAATATACACAATGGTTATGGCTGGAAAAATAAACAAAGAAATTGTAGCGCTTCTTTTAAGTAAAGGCATTCCCGCCATTGGTCTGTCTGGGATTGACGCCACACTACTAAGAGCTAAACGCAAGAAACGCCTCGTTATCTTAGATGAGCGCGGAAGAAGACGGATAATTGAAGGCGGTTTTACTGGGAAAATTGATCAAGTAAATGTTGATATAATAAAGCTCCTGATTAACAACGGGTATCTCCTCGTTGTGTCTTCGGTGGCTATAGGGGAAGAATATGAGTTCCTAAACGTTGACAGCGACAGAACCGCAGCGCAAATAGCTGGGGCATTAAACGCTGAGAAAATTATTTTCCTAACCGATGTCCAAGGGGTCTTCATAGACGGAAAACTGGTTAGAAGGTTCTCGCTATTGGATGCGAAGAGGTTACTCCCAAAAATGGGACCTGGCATGGATAAGAAAGTCATGGCTTCCATAGAAGCCATCAAGATGGGTGTTAATGAAGCTATAATAACTCTGGGTTCAATGGAAAATCCGATAACCAAAGCCACAAGCCATCAAATAAGCACGGTGATTTCACGTGAATGAAAAAGAATTGATGAAGATTGAAAATCAATTTTTCGCTAGTGTTTACCAAAAATTCCCTCTCGCTATAGTTAAGGGACGAGGCGCAGTTCTCTGGGATATAAATGGAAGAGAGTACATCGACTGTATGGGTGGATATGGAGTAAACATCGTTGGGCACTGCCATCCAAGAATTGTGGAAGCTGTTAAAAAACAGTGTGACAAATTAATCTCATGCCACGGATCAATATACAACGATAAAAGAGCTGAACTACTTGAGAAACTGGTTAAGATCGCCCCACATGGATTGGACAAAACATTCTTGTGCAATAGCGGAGCTGAATCTGTAGAATGTGCCCTGAAGCTTGCAGTAAAATATACTGGAAGAAAAGAAATTATTGCGATGACCCGAGGATTTCACGGGAAAACTTTAGGAGCTTTATCCGCAACTTGGAATAAAAAATATAGGGGTCCATTTCACTCACTTCTTTTCCCGATCAAATTTGTTCCTTTTGGCAATGCTGAAAAAGTCGAGGAGGTAATTTCAAATGAAACTGCAGCCATTATCCTTGAACCAATTCAGGGTGAAAGCGGTATTTATGTAGCGCCCGACGGATTTCTTCAACATTTACGTGAACTTTGTAATGAACATGAGACCTTGTTAATCTTTGATGAGGTACAAACAGGATTCGGAAGGACTGGAGAAATGTGGGCTTCACAGCATTGGAATACCATACCCGACATTATGTGTATTGCTAAAAGCATGGCTGGAGGCCTACCCATGGGGGCAACGTTAGCGAAACCCGAAGTTATGGACGCGCTCAAGCGGGGGGAACACTCAAGCACGTTTGGGGGTAATCCTCTAGTATGTGCTGCTGCTTGTGCAACCATAGACGTAATCGTTGAGGAGAACTTACCTGAACGAGCCAAAGCTTTAGGAGAATGGTTCATGGAACAATTACTTGAAGTCCAAAGAAAATTGCGAATTGTGAGGGCTGTTCGCGGTCTTGGGCTAATGATTGGGCTTGAGTCTCGTTTCGATATTTACAAAATACTCATGAAGGCTATAGATAAAGGAGTTATTCTTCTGTACTCTAAGAAGAACATTCTTCGTTTTCTACCACCATTAGTTATTGAAAAATTTCAACTTGAAAAAGCGGTTAACATTCTAGAAGAATTATTGATTGAAGACGAGAGAGAACGAGTTCATTAATTCAACATTTTTTCAAAAAACTTTGGTTCTATTGGTGTAAAAAATGAATAAGTCAATATCCTTATTGAAGCAAATGCTGGAAATATATAGCCCAAGTAGGCGAGAAAAAACTTTAGCTCATTTTTTAAAGGATCAACTAATAACGTTAGGATTTAAAAATGTAAGACTAGATAAAGTAAGCAACGTTTTTGGCGAAGTAGGAAGTGGTAGTCCAACTATCTTGTTATGTGGTCACATAGATACTGTTCCGGGACATCGACCTGTAAAAATTGAAGGTGACAACATTTTCGGTAGGGGAGCTGTTGACGCCAAATCATCCTTTGCAGCGATGATTATTTCGTCTTCGAAATTAATTGGTCAAATAACTGGGGGAACTATTATCCTTGCTGGTGTTGTAGGTGAGGAAGGAAAGTCAAGGGGCATTCGACAACTTCTACGGAATAAATTGGATGTTGACTATGCCATTTTCGGTGAACCAAGCGGAGTTAATAACATAACAAGAGGTTATAAAGGAAAGCTTGGGGTGAAAATTATCTGTGAAACTGAAACTGGCCACACAAGCGCCCCACAGTTCTTCAATAATGCTGTTGAAGCAACCTATGAACTTTGGAGTAAAATTAAAACGAGTTCATTAGAGGAGAACAAATCACATCGAAGTTTGTATTATTCAACAACGGTTTGCTTAACTAGCATACGTGGTGGTGGAGTATCTGGAATGATTCCAAGCTTGTGTATGTTTGATTTTGAAGTAAGAATGCCACCACCTAGCTCTAATTGCCAAAAAAGTATTAATTGGCTCAATTCAATCATACAACGACATAAATTGAAAAATCCTAAGGTGAAACTTACGATGAAGATTATAGATAAAGTTGAACCATTTATAGCTAAGAAGGACTCTCCGTTAATCCGGATTTTAACACAAGCAATCAAAGATACTGTAGGAGGTCCAGTTAGACTTCTAAAAAAAACTGGAACGGGCGACATGAACATTTTCGCACCAAATGTGAAAAAACCTACTATTACATATGGACCTGGGGACTCTCATTTAAGCCATACTCTTAACGAATACGTTAAGATTTCTGAATATTTAGCTAGCATCGAAGTTTATCGTAAGACTACTGAGAAACTTCTTTCTAATGAAAAAAACTTTAGTTTCTCATCTTAAATAAATGAAATTATGCATTATCCATTAGATTTCTAATTTAATTTTTCCACAAATTCTCTCAGTTTTTCCATCGCCTTTAAGATTATCTCTACACTTGTAGCATAAGAGAAACGAATGTGATTTTCCCCAAAACTGCCAAATACGCTTCCAGCGGTTGAACATACCTTCTCTTTTTTGAGTAATTCCTCTACAATTTTACTAGAAGTCATTTTTACAGAGGAAACATCTGGGAAGACGTAGAATGCTCCCTTAGGAGTAGGACACGTTATTTCAGGAATCTTATTTAGTTCATTTACAATAACTTTTCTTCTCTCATTGTATTCTTTAACCATTCTTTCTATGCAATCTTGAGGTCCCATTAACGCTTCTAATCCAGCCATTTGAACAAAGCTTGCTGGACAAGTTGTTGTTGCTTGCTGTATCCTCTGCATAGCCTCAATAACCGTCTTATTAGCAGCCGCGTAACCTAGCCTCCACCCAGTCATGGCATAGGTTTTGCTAAATCCATTGATGGTTATAGTGCGGTCCCTCATTTCATTAAGTGATCCTATGCTTGTAGGTTTGAAGTTATCGTATACAAGTCTATCATATATTTCATCCGAGAGAACTAATAGTTCATAATCTTTAGCAAGGTCAGCTATAACCTTAATTTCTTTTCTAGTTAAAACACCTCCAGTTGGATTATTTGGAGAATTAATTAGAATTAGTTTGGTATGACTCGTTACTCTTTCTTTCAAAAGTTCCTCATTTAAACTGTAGCCTTCCTCAGTAGGAACTTCAACAGGCTTCGCTTCAGCGGCTTGAATACAGATATAAAAGGTTGTCCAGCTTGGAGAAAGGACTAAGACTTCATCCCCTTGATTTAAAGTTGCTTGGCATGCGCAATAGATAGCGTGTTTAGCCCCTGGTGTAACGAGGATTTCAGTGTTTGGATCTGCTTCTACTTCCCTATTTTTTAAATCTTTAGAAATGGCCTCTCTTAACTCAAAAATTCCTCTACTAGAGGTGTAATGCGTAAACCCGTTTTTTAAAGCTTGATAAGCAGCTTTTTTTATGTGTTCAGGAGTGTCGAAGTAAGGTTCACCCACTTCTAGGTGAAGAACTTCATGCCCCTCTCTTTCCATTTTTATTGCCTTATCTGCCATATTTATGGTCCCTGAGGGAGGGATGCGCATCATTCTTTCAGCTACCTTCATTTCCTTACCAACCTCAATTTTTTAAAATAATGTGAAAATAAAATGTTTGTAAATATGTTCAGAAGTACACATATATTTATTAATTCCTTCATAGCTAGCTAGGCTCCATACTTTACTCCTTCCTCTTCACAATATTGTTTTCGTAGCAATATTTTGAAAAGCATCTAATACCATTACCACACATTTCAGCCTCTGTACTATCTGCGTTAAATATTCTCATCTTAACTCTGCTATCGAGGAGTCATATACTAGAAGTAAACCATCTGCCCCAACCGAGAATCTTCTTTCACAGAGTTTTTTCGCTAAATAAGTAATATCCTTCTCACCGATGATCCCTTCCCTATTATCGATGATGATGTAATCGTTTCCTAAACCATGCATCTTCCAATATATCATTTCAACCACGTTGCTACCTTTTGCCCAACAATTAAGCTGTTGAGGGTTTCTCTCTCCCGAATTAATTCGTAGTTTCCCTCATTAACCAAAACCTCGGCTGCTCTTGGTCGTGAATTGTATTGTGAACTCATAGAATATCCATATGCTCCTGTGTTCAATACTGCGAGTAGATCTCCTTCATGGACTTTCGGCAACTCCCTATCCTTTGCCAAAATGTCACCAGACTCACAAATGGATCCAACTACATCGTACCTATCTACGTTTGAGAGATTTAGTTTACTTGCTACAATTATGTGGTGGTATGAACCATACATGGTTGGTCTTATCAATGTGTTAAACCCAGCGTCTACCCCAACAAATTTTTTAAAAGGTGTAACCTTGAGGGTATTTACAGTTGTTAAAAGAATTCCCGCATCACAAACAATGTACCTGCCCGGTTCCAGACAGAAGATTGGTTCCCCTAAATCATGTTCTTTGATTTCATTTCTAAATAAACTTAGAAGTCCCTCAGAAAGATAATTCAAATTTAGTTCTTTTTCTTCTGGTTTATATGGAACCCCTAGCCCACCTCCAATATCGATAAATTCAAAGTCTACACTTGCTTGGTCGTGAATTTTTTTGGCTAGATTCAAGAGATTTCTTGTAGCTAGAATTATTGGTTCAACGGTTAAGATTCCGGATCCAATATGCATTTGTATTCCGAACTTCTTTACTCCTGCTCTTCTGGCTTTTTTATAAGCCTTTATTACTTCGTTTTCCCAAATTCCAAATTTGGAATCTTTACCTGCAGTAATGACATGTTCATGATGACCTGCCCCGAACTCTGGATTTATCCTTACAGATAGTAGATCCGGAGTGGTTATTTTTAGTAGTCTATTTAGTTGTGAATAGGAATCTACATTTATTGTTATGTTCAATTTCAATAGATACTCTAATTCATCATTCCTCACACTTGTTCCAGTGAACAAAATTTTT
>JAGLRI010000034.1 GCA_023136395.1 Candidatus Bathyarchaeota archaeon
ATTTTAGTTGAGCATAAGTAAATCCCTGTTTGAGTGCTTTGAAAGATTGTAAAGAAAATTATTTCTAAATGAACGTTCATTACTAATCCTTGCACTTGAAGTTGCTATTAAAAATGGAAAACTGTTAGATTATTAGGGCCCGTGGCCAAGTTAGGAAAAGGCGCCGGCCTTCTACGGGAAACGAAGAGAGCCGGAGATCCGGGGTTCAAATCCCCGCGGGCCCGCCACATTTATTATTTTTTGTAAAATTAATTGCTTGAACTTATTTTGTGTTGGGAAAAGAAGAGTAGCCATGCATGAATGTGCAATAAAGAAGAATAATGGTTTTTGGGATTACGCCATTTATGGTTGAATAATAACCTTATTTTCTGATGGAAGCGCTACATATTACAGGCGACTTTACTCCATATAGATGGCGGGTCTATAAGGTTTAGCGATACTCGCTCTTTTCTTCGGGTCATACCGTTGCATGTCCTCTTCATCATATATGTTGATTGTTACATTAAATTCTCGTTCAAGGAATCTTTTTGCTTCTTTAAGTATTTTCTTTTCGTTCATTACACTTTGTAGTCGTCTTTTTTTCCTGTCATCAGGCATTCTATTGATCTCATCCAGTGTCTCTTTAACAAATTTCGTTACACTTCCTGCCATGCTTTTCAGTTCTGGGTCTGTCATCAATTCTTTTATAAGATTGCCTAGAGTAACCCGGATAGGAGTTGATTTCTCTAATGATTTTAAATAGACGTTCCATTTCCATGGCGCTGATACGTAATAGCAGATTCTCTTAGGAGTAATTTCTGTCGCTTTAATTATGTTCAATGTGTCTTCAAGCAAATTCTTAACGAGGCTTTCGGATTCTTCCGCTTCTACGTTGATCTTTGACTTGTCATAAGATGGCCAATCTGTAGTGGAAATAAAATCTCTGTTCCCCATTAAATACCAGAATTCTTCACATGTATATGGAATGAACGGTGTTAAAAGACGAATCCATATGTTTACGACTTGATTCAGGACAATTTGGTTTGGTTTTCTAACTCGTCTTAGATACCATCGGATATCGTTCCAGATTTCAAAGAACCCAACTTCAGCTGCGGTTCTGGTCTTTAAAGTTTCCAAAGCCTCGGTAACTTGATGAATTCGCTTCTGAATTGCATTGAGTAACCATAAATCTAAACTTGTAATTTCTTTCCTTCCTGAATTTTTAGTTAGTTGGTTCAAGAAGTTGTGAAACGATTGGAGTTTCACATTAGTACTGCTTGCGTTCTTTTCTCGCCAGTCTGGGTCATCCATTCCTTGAGCTCCTAAAATCGATGTTAACCTTGTTGCGTCAGCTCCATGCTGATTGATCGCATTCTTTAATGTAACAAAGTTACCTTTAGATTTGGACATCTTCGCCCCTTCAATCATCACCATCCCATTAACACTAATGCCGCGAGGCCACAGTTCCCTAGGAAATAAGGCTGTATGCTGGAATAGGAAGAAAGACAAGTGATTGGGTATGAGTTCTTTAGCCGATATCCTTAGGTCTACAGGATACCAATATAGGAATTCTGCTCTCATCTCTTCTAGAATGGCTGGTTCTACTCCTGAATCTTCAGCAACTTTTTTTACGTTACCCTTTTCAAGGAAAATATAATCAAAAACTTTTCCACTAAGTTGTTCGGTTTTGATGCCGTGTTGCTTAATGTGTTTATTGATTGTGTAGAAAGCCATGTATATTGTTGAATCGCTGAGAGTTTCTACGATCCATCCCGGACTCCAGGGTAACGGTGTTCCCAATCCTGTTCTACGAACACAGGCCCATTCTCGAAGCCAGTCCATTCTGTCGTGAAAGTAGCTGCGAGCTGTCTCAGGATATATGTTGGCTTTATCCGCGGCTTCATGTGTTTTTATTTTCCACTCAGGATCGGAGTATAGTAGAAACCACTGATCTGCGAGGATCTTAACTAAGCATCTGGTAGTGCATCGGCAAATTACCTCTTGAGGAATGTCGTATATTGAGTCAGCTATGTTATCTTTAACGAAATCTTCTATCAATTCTGTCTTAACAGTTTTAACTAACTTACCTGCATACTTACCACAAATGGGCTTTAAAACACCCGTGTGAAACTCCTTTTTGTATAGGATGTTTGTAGCTTCTTCAACCTTGGGGTCAAACTGGTCCTTAATCTTCAATTGTTTTACTATTTCGACGGCGGGGTATTCTCCAAAGCCTTCAACACTTATCATAGAAATGGGTTTGATATTCTTGACGATTCCAGGATCTAAACCAACTTCCTGCAGTCTTCCAGGGTTCTCAACTAGGTCCTTAATGGCGATCCAGTCAGCTGGAGCGTGAGCTGGAACGCTGTAAACTACACCAGTAGCTGAGTCTGAGTTAACGAACCAACCGGGCAGTATTGGAAGCTTGCGTTTAGTGATGGGGTCTCTGAAGAACTTACCAACGAGTTCAATGCCTTTAAACTCACGTTCAATTTTTACTTTCCTGAGTTGCTCAACGAGTTTTTCTGCAGCCTGTTTGCTAATAATCCACTTTTCATCTTCAACTTGTGCTTCAACATAGGTAGCTTCGGGATTAATGAACATGTTTGTGACGCCGTAGATTGTCTCGGGACGGAAAGTTGCCGCTGGTAAATAAGAGTTGTTAAAGGGAAATTTAATTAAGGTGTATTCTTCAGGAGAGACGCCTTCGCCTTCAAGGCGATCGTGATCACCTGTAGGGCTCTCACAATTAGGACACCATACAACTGGATGCGTCCCCTTTGCAACATATCCCATTTCACGTAAGGTATTATACTGCCACTCTACAAACCGGCTAAAGGTAGGTTCCAATGAAGTTGTATGAAACTCGCGACGCCAATCAATGGAATATCCTATTCGTCTGACTGCTTTCTTGCTTTCTCGTGTATAATATTGAGCCATATAGACAGGATCTACAAGCTTTTTTAATTTCTCCTCTGGAACTCCGTCAATGACCTTTAATGCTCTAATCTCTTTTTGATCCCCCATCTTAACACGTAAAGCAGCACCTACAATTGGCTCCCCAGTCCAATGCCAAGCCCATGGAAAAAGAGTATTATACCCTTGCATACGCTTAAAACGGGCATAAACATCGACACGTGTTGCAGTAAACCCGTGTCCAACATGGAGAGGACCGTTCATGTAGGGATATGGAAATGTAACAAAGCATTTTTTTCTTTCAGGATCTGGATCCGCTTCAAAGATTTTTGCTTTCTCCCACTTCCTTCGCCACTTCTCTTCAAGCTTCTTCCAATTAATCTTCATGAACGCTTTCCCCCAACTGTCTTTTTATGATTTCCTCAACTTTCTTCAGTGCCTCCGGTACCTTTCTGATTAATGTTCCGCCTCCTTGAGCAAAATCGAGTCTACCACTTCCTCCACCACCTAGCATGGATGCAGCTTCTCCCGCGATGTCTCGGGCGTTTATGCCTTGTTTAATTGCATCCTTTCCAGCCATCACTACGATACTAACAGTTTCATTTACAGCATAGAGAGAGACAACGATTTTTGCTTCCATATCGACTAATTCGCTAGCTATTTTGATGAGGAGATTTACATCAGCATTCTTTAATTTTTGGATTATAACTTTAACTCCGTGAATCTCCTTAGCAGTAGCTAGGTACTCTTTAGCCTCAAATTTTGCGATCTTTTCGTAGAGGCGTTCCCTCTCACGTCGTGTTACCTTCAACTCTGAGACAAGACGCTCCGTTGTTTCTTCAACTTTTTCAAGTGGAACATTGATCATTTCAGAAATTTTCCAGAGCACCCTTTCATTTTGTTGAGCGACTTTCAATGCTGGGAGCCCCGCGCTAAAAACGATTCTTTCTACCCCATCTTGAATCCTCTCTGTGTGTACGATCTTTATGAATCCGATCTCTCCAGTAGTTCTATTTTGGATTCCACCGCAAGCTTCCACGTCCCAGTCTCCAATTTTTACGACGCGGATTTCCCTACCGGGTACGACTCCTCCTTGATACAACCTAAAGCCGTGGCGCTTCTCTGCAACCTCCCGGAGCATCCAAGACACTTTAACTGGAATGTTTTTCATAACAGCCTCGTTCGCTAGTTGTTCGATTCGATGCATCTCTTCCTGTGTTAACCGTTTAAAATGTGAAATGTCGAGTCTGGATCTTTCAACTCCTTTCTGAGCTCCTGCTTGCCAAACGTGTTCCCCAAGCACACGCCTAGCAGCACCCATGAGAAGGTGAGTCGCTGTGTGATGTTTCATCAAGTTGCTCCGCCGTTCCCAATCAATGAACCCTCTTACTTCGTCTCCTTCTTTTAGAACAGGTCCATTAACTACGTGAACGATTAGGTTCCCAATTTTTTGAACATCAACAACCTCTAATCGTTCTTTATCAACCTTTAGATATCCGTGATCCCCTGGTTGACCCCCTCCCTCAGGATAGAACGCGGTTTTTTCAAGTATAACATATTCGCTGTTTACGACTCGTAGAACCTTTGTTTCAAATTCTGAGAGATAAGGTTTTTCATAGTATAACTTCTTCGTCTCAGGGAGGTCAAAAATTTTTTCTTTCAATCCCTCTATCACTTCTACCTCTTGCGGTGGAGGAGCTTGAACATGTTTTTCTGCGACCATCGTATAGAAATTCTCAGGTATGTTAACTTGAATTCCCTCTGCCATAGCCGTTTCACAAACGATTTCCGGTGGAAGACCGTGGGAGTCATAGAGATCTATGAGTGTTTTCACTGGAATCTGAAAAACTTCCTTAGCCTTCAACTCTTGGGCAACCTTCTTAATGAGCCCCTTACCCCTTTTGAGCGCTTGCTTAAACTTATCCCGTTCTACCGAAAGAATCTCAAGTATTACGTCTTGCATTTCCCTAAACCGAGGAAAATCCTTCGACCAAAACGCAATTTGCATGTCAATAATATCGAGAAGCTTTTCCTCAATCCCGAGGGTTATAAGAGCCTTGTACGTACGACGAAGCATCAACCTTGCTAAATACCCCTCGCGCACGTTAGAGGGAACAACACCTTCCGCGAGCATTAAAACTAAACATTTTGAATGATCTACGACGGCAAAGACATTTTCTATTGGAAACAATAATTTGCAAAGTTCGTTTAAACTAACACCGAGGTGTGCAGCAATTTTTTTTCGAGCTTCCCCTCGATTAGCTTTTTTCCCTATACTCATCAAGCCAGAAAGCTTAGCTACTCTCTCAAGAAATTCCCAATTTACCTCGTTTATCTCCGCCAATTTAAAAATTTGGTTCAAAATAGGATTATATACTGCGTGGAAAGAACTCAAAGATCCCTGCGATAACCACGTAAATCGTTCAATTCCATATCCCGTGTCAACAGTTCGTATCGGAAGTTCAATGAGCTCTTTTCCAACTACTTTAAACTTCATAAACACCAATGTAGCAACTTCTAATCCTCGAATGATGCTCTCAACGCATGGTCCTGCGTTTCCTCCACCAGACCACACTCCCTCCTTATAACTGACTTCCTCCGATTTTACTCCTAATTCTTTTGTAACAAACTCGTGGTGATACCTTACTGTTTCATCTTTCCAGTAAATCTCTTCATCTGGACTGTTAAATGCATGATGCCCTCCCATCTCGAAGATGGTCAAATGACGACCAAAAGTGGGTCCTACATTATCTACGTCTACAAACCTGATGCAGGGTTGGCTTATCACTAGTGGATTAGCTGGAGGAAGAGTTATACCCTCTGTAACATATGGTTGAAAGTCAATTATACTTGCATTTGTAAAGTAAAGGTCATCTCTCCACCTAGCCACAACCGGATACGGCTCGATTTTTTCATGTCCCTTTTTCTCAAAGAAGGAGATAAATGCTTCTCGCATTTCTCGAAAGTTATAGCGCTTACGCGTAGGGGGATTATTAATAAAAGTGTATGGGGTGCACCCTTCGTTTGTCAATTCTCCGCAGACCTTCTGGTCCAGATTTTGTGTCCAAAAATAATCCTTACACACTGGGCATAATTTTCGAACAAATCCATATTCCGTAAAGAAAGGAATACGATACTCGCTATCTGGAAAACTCATCACCTTACCCTCACCAATAAAAAAGGGAAACTTAGCTAGCTAGCTACAACAATTAACCTATTAACGTATACAGGTACATTTAACCTATTAGTTTATTGTGTTCTTTTCCCTTAATAGTGAGGGTATCCCCTTGAATATGAAAATGGGGTAGTCTATCCGAATAATGCTCCAAGGCCTTCTAATGCTACTTCTTCCTTCTCTTCTTCTTTCTTTTCCTTCTTTTCAGAAGGTTTTTCTTCTGTTGTTGCTGCGGGTGTGCTTGGGGGGGCCATTGGCATAAACTCGGGGGATTTGATCGCCTCATCTATGTCAACTTCGGTGAGGGATGCCACAAGAGCCTTTACCCTGATAGGATCTGCATTAATACCTGCTGCAGTAAGTACCTGAGTTATGTTCTCTTCATTGACCGATTTTTCCGCTTTGTGTAGGAGCATTGCGGCGTACACGTATTCCATAACCTTTCACCACCTTTTTTTCTATGATCTTCCTTTTCAACTTTTCTGAATCAAGGACTCAGACTTTCCTTTGATCATGTCAATCCTCATACTTAAACTTAACATTTCACTGTGGGCTTTTTTTACGAGAACAATAATTGTGTCTTGACTTAATATCGTTGCATTTAGAGCTAACTTGAAAGCTTCTTGATGTGCTATTTGAAGGAGTATAGCGATGTTTTCTGAAAGTGGATAAATGGTATTCAGTGATACGTTAAATGCCCAAACGTGGGCTTCTTCTATACTTCGTTTTGTTTCCTCTAGATCAAGCCTCAGTTGTTCTTCAGTTACGACGGCTCCGTCGTCGTAAACTAACTTCATAGTTAGCCCGATCTCTGCTGTTTTTAAGTCTAGTTTAGATAATACCGCTGCAAGCCTCGCGGTTATGACTTCTCCCTTTTTTGCTGCCATGGTGTCACGGTTAATCCAGACACTTCCAGACTCTATTCTTGTGCGTAGACCTATAGCGTTAAATTGACTGATGATCGGACCTGGGGGTGCTCCAGTGTTTCCCGCGGGAATGACCACATCTTGTATCGCAATATCTCCAGCCCTTGCAGTTGTCTTAACTTTATTTTTTTGAAGGAGCAAAACTAATCTGAAAGGATTAATGTTGGTGAAAAGAAAAATGTTTGACCCACTTAATTGTTCTTTAAACTTTTTAAGGTTAGGCTTGTCCTGGCATTTATCGATAGCCCTTTTCATACTAGAATTTTTGGTTACAAGGAAATATGCGCTTTTCTCAAGTCTTCTTCTAAGCTCTTGAAGTTGAGCCGCCCTAACCTTTTGTAGGCTTGCTACTCCGATGACCTTATATTGGTTTATAAGACTTTCAACTTCTTCAGCTTTTTCAGTTTTTTCCAACAACGTTTGACTCGATGGCATAATTCTTTCCTCTACATCTTTACCTTAAACGGTGAGCCCATAGTAGATTTTACGTAGATCGACCTAACGTTTTGTATTCCTCTTTTAAGTTTTTCCTCAATTTTACTCATCAATGCATGAATGTTTTCTGCAACTTCATTATCTGACATTTTTTCGGTTCCAACACGGCATTGAAGAACTGGTTGCCCTCTTAATCTAATTAAGACCATTTTTCTATATTTTTCTATATATTCTTTAATATCTGCTGAGGGAGATATTGGAGTCGGCATTTTTCCCCTAGGTCCTAGCGCGGCACCTAGAACTCTCCCAACAACTGGCATTAATGAAGCCTCCGCAATAAAAAAATCATAAGTCCTTCCCAATTCCTTCAATTTTTTCTTATCCCCTGCGAAAGATTCAAGTTCACTCCTTTGGAGAACCAGGTCTGCCCCAATCCTCTTAGCTCTTAAAGCCATTTCGCCGGATGCAATTACACATATTCTGTTTCTTTCCCCAACCAAATGTGGCAATTCGACAAGTTCTTGAAATCTGTTTTCAGGCTTCTTTAAATCTATTTCCCGAAGATTTACAATTAGCTCTAGTGATTGTACGAAGTTTCTTTTCTCCGCACCATCCTTAACTTCCTTAATTGCTTGAAGGACATTTCTAGCATCTAACGACATCTTTAAACTCAACCCAGAGATGTATAATAGGCCGTTATAAAAAGGTTATTTTTTAATCCTCTTTTTCCAGCAGTTCGTTGTAGTTCCCTTGATCTATTTCTTTTTGAACCTGTCTTGGATCTTTCCCCTCTACTAAAACACCCATACTGACACAGCTTCCCAGAATCTCCTTAACAGCGTTTTTTAAATTTTTTGCCAAAATTTTAGATTGTTTAATCTTTGCAATTTTAATAGCCTTTGTTATGGGTAAGTCTCCTACTTTTTCAGTGTTTGGTGTTCCTGATCCCTTTTTAACCCCTAACTCACTTACGATTAACGCGGAAGTCGTCGGAATACCTACACTTACTTCAAAACTCTTTGTTTCCGTATCTACAATTATCTTTACCGGCACCTTCATGCCCGCATATTGATTTGTCATTTCGTTAATCTTGTTAACGACAGCGAGGACGTTGACTCCAAAGGGTCCTAAAGCTGGACCTAAGGGTGGTCCAGCGGTTGCTTGTCCTCCGTTAACCAGTGACTCAACCACTTTATTTTGGCTCATTTTACTCCTCCTCTAATTCAGAACTTTCAAAGATTTGTGGTTTCTCCTTCTTTATATGTTTCTCTGCTAATTTTACATAATCAGCATGAACTGTTATGGGTAGGGTGAAGGTGGCTTCCAGCAACTCAAGAACCACCTCTTCCTTTACCTTATCCACTCTCCTTATCTTTGCTTTCATCCCCTTAAAAGGTCCTCCAATTATCTCGACGAGATCATCTACATCCAATTCCTCTATCACGGGCTTTATGACAATATATCTTTCAATTTCTGAGAAATCAACGATCCCGGGAACTCTGGACCTTGAGTGTTTTATTCCTGCTATTGCCTCATCAACGAATTGAGGTCCATCAGCCTCAATAAACAGGTAACCCTTTAACGCCTCTGGCACCAAAATAGCTTTTATTGGCAATTTACTAGTTTCAACCCTAACTTCAATTAGGTTTGCTACATTTTTCTCCTGCCCCGCTGTAGTACGAACCGCAAAGATTCTTGCAGCGTTCTTATCATCGTTTCTCTCATTCATATTTTTTCCTGCCTATGAAACCCTTCTATTAATAGTGATATAAATGTTAATGATATAACCATTACACTGACTAAAATCTCTCTCTTCTACGGAGTGAATCCCTGCATCATTGCTGAAATAAACTTAATAACAAATCCAATAACTCCAATTGCAAGGATTCCAAGTAAGCAAATCCTCATTGATAACCAGAGCTCTCTTCTTCCCGGCTTTTTAGCAAGTCTTAGCAACCTTGCGCACGACTTTAAAAAAGATGTTAATCCCAAATTTTTCGCACCATTTTATTTTTTCTTGTATTGTTATAAGGTCTCTTTTTGAGTTTTTTCAATCCGATCTATTTAAGTTACCTATTTTATTTTAAAGAGTAGAAAAATAAAGGTTTCCATAAAACTTATATCTAATTAAAAATTAAAGCGAAAAACTATAAAGTGGAGAGTAAAATGCATTTATTAACTCTAAAAGATTGGACATCCGAGCAAATTAAAAGAGTCATCGAAAAGTCAATAATAATAAAGAATAATCCAAACAAATACAGCAGATCTTTGCAAAATAAAACTTTAGCCATGATTTTTCAGAAAACCTCTACAAGAACAAGAGTCTCCTTCGAGGTAGCTATGACCCAATTAGGGGGGCACGCAATTTACTTAGATTGGAGAACAACAAATTTCGCATTAGCAGATATTAAAGACGAGACCAAGTATCTTTCAAGAAATGTTGATTGCATCTTATCTCGTTTATTAAAAAATGATGACCTGAAAAAGATGGCTGAATCCTCTTTAGTTCCAATTATTAATGGCTGTTGTCAAAAATACCATCCATGCCAAGTTGTTTCTGATTTAATGACAATCAAAGAAAAAAAGAAATCTCTTAAGGGATTAAAACTCGTTTATGTTGGGATTCATAATAACGTGTGCAACTCCTTGATAATAGGTTGCACCAAGACTGGAATGGAAATTACCACTGTTACTCCTATAAGGAATGAACCTTCCTTCGATAAGTCACTCATCAAAGAGGCTGAGCAGACAGGATTATACAAAACCACTCTAGATCTTAAAAGAGCTGTGAAGGATAGTGACATTATTTACACTGATGCTTGGGTTGACATGGAGTTTTTCCTCGATCCAAAGTTTAGGAAGGAAAAGGAGAAAAGAGTGCGGTTGATGAAACCTTTTCAAATTAATAGTGAATTGCTTAGGGGCAGCGACGCCTTAATAATGCATGACATGCCTATTCACAGGGGTTATGAAATAAGTGATGACATCATAGAAAGCCCAAACTCTATAATTTATGTTCAAAGCGAGAATCGTTTACATTCAGCAAAGGGAATCCTATTAACAATGTTCGAGAAAATGTAAGTTTTTTCAAAAATCCTTTCACAAATTATTCCTGTTAAGAAGTCTTTTCAAAACTGAAACAACCTTCTTTGATGTGCTAGATAAATTACAAGTGGTATTTTTCTCTAAATCATACTATTGAGGTCCAAGAATTCGATTAATAAAGGAGTCTGGTTTGAAAGGTTCGAG
>JAGLRI010000035.1 GCA_023136395.1 Candidatus Bathyarchaeota archaeon
TATTTAGAACGTATAGCAGACATGTGCGCAGATACAGCTGACCATATTAGAGTGCTGGCACTTCATGGTTAGCTAGGTTTAAGAGAAGAGTATCTGTACGATGTTTTTGGATTCAAGCGCGCACGAATGCATGCAGGAGTAGTCAAGATATAATCTTATTGAGTGAAAACTCCAACTGTGGAATGAGCTAGGATCAAACTCCTTCACTACATTAATTGTATCTTAGTTTACAAAATGACATACAGCAGTAGTAAAAACGCTTCTGCACAAGAGGGATAAAATTGCATACACTCAAGACGTCATCACAGTAGTTCTGTGTGTCAATTCTCTATGCAACTTGAAGTTTGTGCAGGCGTATCTTTATCTTTTTTGTCACAAAAGTTTGAGTAGTAACCTAAACGAGGGAATCAAGCTCAGATATAGGAGTATGACAAGTATCTTTAAATAATTTAGACGCACACTCAAACGGATTAACGGTTGAAGTGATAGACTCCACCCATAGCCCCCTCAATAGCTCTTTAATAAGTTTGTGGATCGACTTCGACTTCAACCGTTTACTAAATTTTGAAATGAAGTACCGAAAAAGAGATGAGAATATCAAACTTAATGAAGAAACAAGTCCTACGAATCGATAAAGACTCAACTGTTTCATGCATGCACGCATTAAAGAACAGCAAGAAATCTTTATAGTGTTTTAAACAGGAACCTCATGCGTTTGCTCAGACGAGTAATAGTTAATATTTCTTTTAGGTATTTATCTATGGATTTTACCATGTCTGAGAAGAAAGGTTCAATATTCACGGTTTCGAGGCCAGAGTTTCTTCCTGCGAATTTGGGTTCGCTCTTCCTGGGATTTTCCTGGGCTATTAGTCCGCCCACAAGTTTGACTTGAGGATTAGTTACACGGATTGTATTATGCTTTTTAACAATCACACTTATCTCTGCTTTTGGAGCTCAATTGAATACATTGTCAGATTATGAGTTGGATTTGAGGGACAAACGGAAGAAACATCTGACCTGGGCGATGGATCGCTTGGGGCGGAGAAAAGTCAAAGCTTTCATAGTTGCCGAATTCTTGCTAAGCTTGTTTCCTCTATATTTTTTAGTTCAGATCGGGGGAAAGCTTCCCCCGATATTTCTGTGGATATTTGGAACATTCCTAGCTTATGCTTATTCTATGCCTCCGATAAGGCTAAAGAAGAGGTCTTGGATGCAGATGATCGCAATCATCCTAGTCCTTTCGGTATTCCCGATGCTGTTTGTATTCTATACATTCGCACACGAAATGAGCTTCTTATTCATACATTTTCTGTCGGGACAGGCTTTGACTGTGTATAGTGTGATTATACCGACTGAGATCCGAGATTATTTCGTGGACAATTCAATGGGAGTCGAGACGATGACTGTGCGGCTCGGCCTCGTAAAGGCTTCTTTCTTGAGCATTATGTTAATAATTGTGGGAGGTATACTCTGTGGGACAGCATTCTTTCTAGCGCTGCTTTACGGACATCATCCAATCTTGAGCGTCTTCCTCTTCGTCATAATAGTGGCTAATTTTTATGTTCTAAGACAGTATAAGAGGCTTCATTCACTATCTAAGAACTATGAGGCCACAAAGAATGGTTCAATCGCGGAGGAAATTACGGATTTGGCTGCAAACAATCCGAAGTGGATTACAGTTGTTACCCAATCTCTCGTCTTAATGTCCATTATACTTCTAGTAGAAAAAATATTGCTCTAAATGTATGATTGGTAAAATTTAGATTTGCGTCTACCCATAGGACGTGGAAATATAAAGTAGGAAAATATGAAATATATATCAAGCAGACTGATGAAATCGAAAAACGTTAAATAAGTTGAGAAAAATGAGTCTTAGTAGCCTTATAGTTGGCGCACTAACTATATCCACCATTCACGCAATCTTACCGAGCCACTGGTTAACCTTTGTTCTGGTTGGAAGCGCTCAGAGATGGAGTAAAAGTAAGATTATGAGAATTGTATTCTTAGCTGGAAGTGGCCATGTTCTGATGACTACTATACTTGGTCTCATTACAGCTTCCATAGCAAAGGGAATTTTGCCTTATCTTAGCTATCTTGAGACCTATGTTACAAGTGGAATACTCATCATCTTAGGTCTCATCTACATCTTTTTAGGAGTTACCCACAAAAGTAACCACAATCATTCCTCGAAAAAGGGGTCCTCTGATAAGGCAACTGCAACCTCCCTTTTCTTGATGCTCACCCTTTCCCCCTGTGAGGCCATGATTCCTATTTTCTTTGCCGGAAGCATTCTTGGATGGCAAACCCTCCTAATACTCTCACTAATTATGACATTAGGCACAATCAGCGGCATGCTCGCCCTGACTTATCTAACCTTAGTAGGGTATAAGAGAATTCATTTCCCGTGGCTGGAGGAAAATGAAAGGATCGTAATAGGAGCGATCTTACTCGTTTTGGGTGTCTTTGCAGCCTTCTTCAATTGATGACTCCACATATACTGGTTATATATTCAAAGAAATGAAAGACAGGAAAAATTCTTAGATATACGCGCGCATTTTATGTGGATAAACTAGGCTGAATCTGTTATTACAATTTATATTTGTCCTAAAAACAGAAGCCATAAGTTTAGGGATATACCTGCTACCAGCGAGGAAATTAGGATTAATGAGGGAATTGTATCTTTATAAAAGTCGTAGCGTTCGCTCAGAACTATCATCGAAGTTGCAATGGGCATGCCTTGCATGAGCACGATTATTGATTTTTCTAAAGTTGTTAGGTTGAAAAACATAGTTGTTAAGACAGCAATTACGGGTAGGAGAATTATTCTTAAGGAACTTAGGGTGAAAGCTTCAGCTATGTTTGTGTATTTTCTTCCGTAGAGGAAAACTCCAAGCATGAAGATGGCTACTGCAGAGGTTGTGCCTCCTAGCATGTGTAAAGAAGTAGATAGAGGATGGGGAATCTCTATCCTTAAAAGGGAAAATACCATGCCTAAAAAGATTGATAAGATCAATGGGTTTCTGGAAAGCTTTGAGGCAACCGTTTTTAAGCCTATCCACATCGTGAATCTTTCGAGTTTGTACAATTCCAATACAGTAATGGAGATGGGGACACTTAAAATGGAAGTAAAAGCCGCCGATAAAGTTGCGAGGTGTTCCCCCTGAGGTCCGGAAAACGCGAACATGATGAAGGGTATCCCGAAGAAGGCTAAACTCCCGAAAATCGTGCTTAGAATCAAGAGGTAGAGGGTGTTTTTTTTAAATCTGAATGTTAGGTAAGTTAGAACGTAAATTATAACAACTATTAAAATTGGAATGTCTCCCACAAGCATGTATCTGAGAGTTTCTGAAGTGAAGTGGATTTCACTCATGTTAATAAAAAACAAAGCGGGTAACGCAAAATAATAGACGTAGGCACTGAGCACCCGTTCGTCACCGGATCTTAGAAGATTGATTCTTCTTGAAAGGAAACCCAAACCTAGTAGTAGAAATATGGGTAGGGTTGTTCGTACAAAGATGGTGCTTGTCATTATCCTCCATTTTAATTAGCTAATAAGAGTTTTATTAGTATTCTAAAAATTTCTCTTTTTATATTCTGTTATGTCGTATACGTTAGCTGTTGTTTTTTCGTAATAGTAACTCTGACTTTGCATACACGGAAGCTTTTTGAGTAAAGGAAAACTAGAAAACAACTTGATATTAGGAGGAACAACCATCTCATAATTTGAATTTAGGTGTAGACATGTTGCCGGAAAGATCATTGATTGTGCAGCAAGTTGACGTCTGGAAGGCTTATGATGGTGTCCAAGCGCTTCAAGGTCTTAATCTAGAGGTCTTTAGAGGAGAGACTTTTGGGTTAGTTGGGCCTAATGGCGCAGGTAAGACAACCACAATGAAGATAATTGTTGGACTCCTGAGGATGGACAAAGGTCGCGTTAATGTTGGTAAGTTCGATATCGAGAAGAATCCCTACGAGTATAAGAGGCTCATCGGGTATGTCCCAGAGATGGTGTCGTTACCCGACTACTTGACTACTGGTGAATTCCTAACTTACGTAGGTAAAATTAGGAATGTTCCGGTAGATGTAATAGAAGAGAGAAAGAATTTTTTTCTCAGAATATTCGATCTCGAAGAGAGGCGAGATAGTTTGATTCTATCCTTATCTCGAGGTATGAAGCAGAAGACTGCTATGGCGGCAGGTCTCATTCATGATCCTGATCTTCTGATTCTTGATGAACCATTTTATGGAATTGATCCTGCAGGGCAGCGTAAGCTGAAGGATCTGTTTAATAAAAGGCTTCTAGATAACAAATCGATCTTCATGGCAACGCACATGTTGGATACAGCTGAAAGAATGTGTGATAGGGTTGCCATAATCCATAATGGCCGAAAGATAGCCTCTGGAGACATGAAGGACCTACACAATCTTTCAAAGACAGGTGAAGACTCAACGTTGGAGGAGGTCTTCTTAAAACTCACACAAGAAGCCGAAGTTGCATCGTGAAGAGTCTACTCAACAGAGGTAGAAGCATGGACTTCAGCTTTAAAAGGGGAAAATAAATGGGTTTAATATTCGACGTGTATAAGCTCAAGTTGAAGGTCTTTTTTGGTTCACTTAAGGCTTCAAAACTCAGCGTAATCCTGCTTCTCTCTTATTCTCTCGCTATGATTCCAGCAATAGTTGGGATCCTAATATTGTCCATCGACTTGATAAAGGAATCAACAGATTTGATGTTTTACACGAACACGTTATCTGCTATATTATCGACGTTCTTGGCCTTGAATCTCATATTAACCTACCGAGGAACAACAGCATTTGAGTACGAACAGGATTTCATCTTCACCTCACATATCAAACCTAGAAAATATCTAATCGCTAGTTTGCTTGCTGAAGGAACAGCCTCTCTTCTCTTTCTATTTCCTCTGCCGATCTTTCTTGCGATCACCGTTTTTTCTCTCAACCTCTCAGTTACAGCAACACTATCGATATTCGTCTCGTCTTTTCTCTTATTCCTTTTCGCTTCACTTGTAAGAAGTTCATTCTCAATTTTTGGTGCAATATACAAGACTTCGATGAAGACTTTAACGACTATACTGATAATCATTCTTCTGTTCCCAGCAGCCAGCATCTTTATTGCTGTACCAATTAACTATGTTGTTCTTCCGTATCCGACAACGTTTACTGCGCAGATACTACTCAGTTCGCTCGCTAATGCGACTTCATCACCCACCTCCGTATTTGGTTTTTCCTTATATGTCCTTGCGTCTCTGGTATGTTTCTTCATCGCGTCTAAGAGAAACTTCTTTCAATTTACTTACACTGTTCCTCTCATCTCGGCTTTTGATATGTCCATGAGGATGCAGACAATGAAAGCGGATACGAATATCAGATTTTTTTCGAAGGTTGGATTGAAGATAGCCTTAACCTCCGAATCGAAATCACTTCTAACATTTCTTATGAAGAAAGAGTTCATCCGGATGCTGAGGGATGGAAGCCTATTCGTAACGCTGCTACTTTATATAATAACTTCGATTATGGCCGTTGCTGTAAGCTCAAGAGGTATACCAGTACCAATCTGGCTTTTTCTGTTGGTTATTTACTCCTTCATCATTCCTCCTATGCTGGTGGGAAACTGGAGAGTCATCGAGATGAAGAGTCTCTGGATACCTTTAACATCAGGATTAAATTTGAGCTATTTAGCTAGGTCTATGCTTTACGATTTCACAATAATAGCATCTACAGTTCCAGTTGCGATTATTATTGTTTTAACGTTCATTAGTGGAATAGCCCCCTTAATTCCTTTAGTTTTAGTAATTTCTGTTTCTATGATTGGCTGCTCCGCAAATCTGTATATGGTGATGCATTTTCTGAGTAGAGGAAAAAGAGCAACGCCTTCCATAATGATAAGTTGGGTGTCGATTCTTCTTTCAGCTTTACTTCTATCTCCAATTTACGTCTTCATTGTCTTCACCATTCTCTGGAACTTCAGTCTAGCAGTGAATGCCACTTTGTCTGTATTCTCACTTGCCTATTCAATGTTGATTTTCAGATTCTTCTCTAAAGCGATAGGTAGGAAAGCGTTGTCCATAGAGTTATAGACTGTTGTAGAATTGATGATTCTAAGTTTATACCGCATACACTCAGGAGTGTACTCGTAACCTGTTAAATTTCTACGCACGCGCATTTTGTTTAGGTCAAAGTGGGAATCAGAACCATTCAAACAGCGTCCCTGAATTATTGTGAACATGCAAATAAGCAGGCATGCTAGCTAGTAATAATTAAACATTTATTGAATAATATAGAATAATCAAACTCAAGGAGGATTAAAGGTGAGATGTGGCGAATGTTTTGTTTTTAAGTATACGGTAGAATGGTGTATGAAAGAAAGTGTGGGAAAGGAGGATCAATAATGGTAGAACATGTGGTTGAGACTGACGTCTTAATCGTTGGCGGTGGTATGGCGGGGTGTTTCGCTAGCATTAAAGCCAAAGAAAAAGGTGTCGACGTAACCATCGTGGATAAAGGGTACGTCAGTAAAACGGGGCAGACTCCCTTCGCAGGTAGTACTATGATTTTCAACCCTAAATGGGGTGACGATTTAGATGCTTGGATGAATCAAGTTTTTACGATTGGTGAGTATGTCAATAATCGGGTGTGGACCGAGATCGCCTTCAAAGATTCGTATGCTCGATATCAGGATCTAGTTTCTTATGGGGTGGAATTTCTTAAAGAAGGCGATGAACCTGATCGACCGGTTCATAGATCACCCCATCCCTTTGGGGCACCGAGTAAAGCGGTGCATTGGAAACCAAACTTTCCAGTTGTTCTAAGGAAACAAGCGGTGAAGGTTGGGGTAAAAATTATGGATAGAGTTATGGTTGCTGAGTTGTTGAAGCAGGAGGAGAAGGTTGTTGGCGCCGTCGGCTTCTCCATGGATAGCTTAGACGTGTTTATCTTCAAAGCCAAAGCAACTGTCATCAGTGCGGGAAGCGCTGGTTTCAAGACGTTAGGATATCCCATCAGCGAGTTGACAGGTGACGGGCATGCAATGGCGTATAGGGCAGGCGCTGAAATCATCGGGAAAGAGTTCATTGATACGCACAGCACCAGAGCGGATCACCCAGGATATCGAAGTTCTCCTCGACCGTTTTTGGAATCCCCCCGTGGTTTTCTGCGTTCGAGATTGAGAGGAAAACCGGGAGACGCTATTGCTGTTAACGCAGAAGGTGAAGAGGTGCTGCGCCGTGGTCAATCGTGGCCCCTTTGGCTTGAGTTAGAAATTGAAGCCCACGCGGGTCGAGCACCGATCAAAGGTCTACGAGGAACATTAGGAAGAGACATCAGAGTAGGAGGTGCTGCTGAGGGGATGTCCACCCACTCTGCAGATGGGATCTGGCCTGTGAACAACAACACACAATGTGCCTCCAGTATTCCCGGACTCTACGCTGCTGGTGACAGCCTTGGCACCATGGGTATCGGGGCGAATTACTCAGGTTTCGGATTCGCAACCGTGTTTGCGGCGGTCACTGGGGCTCGAGCGGGATGGGCGGCTGCAGCATTTGCGTTGCAAACGGAAAAATCAGCCGTTGATGAGGAAGAAGTTGCGAGGGCAACGAAGTTCGTACGTGCGCCGTTGGAGCGGAAGGGTGGCTTCAGCCCCCGTTGGGTCACACAAGTCTTGCGCAACATCATGATCCCTTACTACATCATGCGCATCAAGCACGCGACGCGGATGACCGCTGCATTAACGCTCGTGGAGTTTCTGCGGGATCACCTCGTTCCCAAGATGTACGCCAAGACCTCGCACGAACTCCGTCACGCGCACGAGACGCGGAACATGGTGCTCAACGCAGAGATGAAGTTGAAAGCATCCCTCTTCCGCACCGAAAGTCGAGGTGACCACTACCGGGAGGACTATCCGCGACGAGATGACCCCAACTGGCTGGCATGGATACTACTTAAAGAAGAGAACGATAATATGAAATTCTGGAAGAAGCCGATTCCAGAAGAGTGGTGGCCCGACCTCTCCAAACCCTACGAAGAACGCTACCCCATCCGAATCCCCGAAGAATAACCAAGGCGGTGCGAGCGCACTTCGATAAGCATCTATATACGCTGCGCGCGCGATAAAGTCTAAGGTTTATGTTTTGTAAGCCTCGAGAATCCGTCTCATGGTCACGATACCGATTACTTTTTCGTCTTGGGTAACAGCCAACCTTCTAATTTTATTGGCGCTCATGATCTTCAGTGCATCTGTTATGGATTCGCTGGTCTTAATGGTTATGATGGATGAAGACATGATATCTTTTGCCAAAGTTTTAGTACTGTCTTTGTTGGGTTTTAACACCCGTTCTAGGATATCTCTTTCAGTGATCATCCCAACCGGTTTGTCACCATCAACTACAATAACACCACCAGTGTCGGAGGTAACCATCGTCTGAACGATGCTTGAAACAGTATCTGATTGGAGTGACGTGACTGGAGGAGACCTCATAGCAATCGTTACTTTGCCACCGAGGTTTTTTCCATATTTAATACTGTTCCAAACTCTTTCGTGCGAATAATAGAAAATTAGCTTTAAAACAACATCCCCGACGCCGAAACTTGCCATAAGTTCAGGTTGACCCGTAAAAAACAACACTAAAAACATACCCGTTAATGTCGCTATTATTCTCCAACTAACGGCTTTTAAGACACTTCGTTTAGGTTCCTCATGCATAAAGTTTTCCCTTCCCCATAACATGCGTGCGAGATAATAGATTATATAAGCGAAGAGTATAAAGTTGCTCTCGCCAGGAGCTGCATTCATCTCTTTGCTCCTGATGGAGGGGCAGGTATAATTGCTGGATTGGATACATCAGGGGAGATTGGTCAAAATTTGATATCTATCTTTTCAATGTGGGGATTATCACAATTGCTCATTGGTTTTTTCTTTATAATTGTTTATTTACGTTATAAAAACTTGATTAGTTTCTGTTACCTCATCCTATTAATCGAGTATGCTGGAAGAATTACTATCGGGTTTTTCAAACCAGTCATTGCCACACATACACCTTCTGGGGCTATTGGGAATTTTATCTTAGTTCCTCTTTCAATTATAATGTTTATCTTGTCTATAATGATGGCTAAAAAGTATAAATGAAGGTTTCGATTTTCATTTTTTCTAATAATAAAAAGTATTGAAAATTATTCGCGCGTGCTTGATGTCTTTGACTTAGCAATTTGAACTATGATAACACCGACGAAGACAATAGCCATAGCTGTAATTTTTAAAGCTGTGATTGCTTCGTCGAGAAAGATCCAAGCCAGAATTCCTATCTGGATCAACATAGTATTTTGTAAAATGGAGAGTTCGAAGGCTTTCACCCGTTTCAGGGCGTGATTCCAAAGCATGAAGGCTAAAGATGTATTGACAAGACTCAGCCATAAGATAATACCCCCTTCGTAGAGAGACAATCCTCTGGGACCCTCGATCAGCAATGCAGAGATCATTAGTACGACAGCACCAAAAAACATGGATAACGCCGTCAAGTTTAAGGATCCAAAACCATCCTCCTTTAAAAAATGTCTACTTAAAACCATATAGGCTGCCCACCCAGTACCTGAAATAAGAGTTACGATTATGCCAAAAAATTCAGTTCCCGATAGAGGAGCAGCGAAGTAGAAATAAGCACCGAAGAGAGCTACTATCATACCAATCAGTTGAAGAAGTGCAGGAGATTCCTTCAAAAAAACTATCCCGAAAATTAGAACAATGCCTGGTGTAAAATTTAGGAGAAATGTAACTGTTACCGCTGGCAAGTAGGAGAGACCTAAAAATTGTAGTCCCTGTGCCACGGAGTAACCAAATAGACCTAACAAAAAAAGTTTAGGTAGACCCTTCTTAACTTTAAGATTGATTCGACCTTTCCGAAAGAATGCAGCAGCTAAAAGAAAGATTGAGGAAATCATGTACCGATACGCTGCAAAAGTTAACGGAGGTAGCTCTTGTAGTCCTTTTTTAATTAGAATGTAAGATGTGGACCATAGGAAGGTAACAAACAAACCTTGCAATAAGGCGGTCAAATAGTCGTGATCCCCAAACCCTTTAAATTTCATCAAGTTTTCCTGCTACGCGCGCACACACGTAATATAATAACATTTCACAGCGATGTGTCTTTTAGCGAACATGTTCGATATAGAATTTAAGTTGGCAAAAAGAGAAGTTGGAGATAGGACTCAGCATATGTCCTGAAAGCTGTTGGGTTAATCAAATCTCTGAAAAATATCCCGAAATTGCAGAGAAGTATTGTAGCCAGCTAGGATTCAGAAGTGAAAGCTAGGGTTTCAGAGAGAACAATTTACAAAGATGCCTGCACGCGATTGACTAGCTAGTTGTTCGGTTATTTTGCGGAAGGGTCATCCTTCATGATTCCGAAAACGTTGCCTTGCGGATCCTTGAAAAACGCGAGGTAACCTACGCCCGGTATCGTCATCTTCGGAGCAACCACTGTCCCACCAGCATTCGTGATTTTTTCTAAATATTCATCAACATCGTGAACATCAATCGTGTTCACGCTTGGAGCCTTCTCCTTTCCAAGACCTCCATCAATTCCGAGTCCTTCTCCAGTTTTG
>JAGLRI010000036.1 GCA_023136395.1 Candidatus Bathyarchaeota archaeon
GCGACCATAGACCAGATGAACTGAGTGGAGGAGAACAACAACGTGTAGCCGATGTTAGATCTCTGGCTAATAGACCTTCCATCGTCTTAGCCGATGAGCCAACAGGGGACTTGGATACGAAAACAGGATACGAGGTTATGCATGAGTTACGTAGACTATCTCAGTTAGAGGGAGCCACCGTCATCATCGTAACACATGACCCAGAGGTCGCTAAAATGTCCAGCCGAATCTATACTATTCAAGATGGAAGATTCATTAGAATAGAGAAACTCGTTCGGGACGAAAAAATTGTTGAAGTAAAACTAGAGCCAGAGACAGGTGTTGATCTCTCTTTACACTACACCACGGCTGCAATGCGCCCCACCACTATAACTATTCAAGAAGAAGAATCGTCATTCAAGGATAAGGAACCGGTTATTCGGTCTAAGGAAGAAGACGTAATGGTGCCCGAGTGGCTAGTAAGGATGACCGAGAAACTTAAAAGCGAAAAAACTGAGAAGACCCAATCGGATAAAAAAGAATAAACTTTCCCAAAGATATCAATGATTTTTTAAAAAGACCTAAGTTATTAAGTTCTGGGAATCAAATTTTGTAAAATTCCCGATATGTTGTCTAATTTCCTGTTGCACCTCTTTTCTTGTTTTATCCGCATTGATGATAATCCACCTATTTTCTAAAGCTAGAGCCAACGCTTTTTTCCTAATTTTTTCTAGTTCCTTGAGGTTCTCAAACATTTCAGGTGTTGTTCCCCTCAAAAGATTACGCTTATATGCCTCACTTGGTGTCACATCAAGAAAAAACATAACATTTGAAGTTGGAACAATATAAGAAAAAAAATAATAACCTATCTTATCAAGAGGACTAGGGAGATAAGCTGTTCCCATAAGATAGCGAACAAAAATAATATAGTCGAATTTCCGCCACACATAAAGCATTATAGAACGTATAACGTCGCACATGTAGAAAAAAGCAGAACAGAAATGAGCGCTTTTCCCAGCGAGTTCAAGATATTGCTTGGATTTTTTGCCAAACAAGCAATCGCCAGAGGGATGCATACGTAAAAAAACAGTTCGTCCACGTTTCCGCAAAAAGTCAGTCAATATTTTAGCTTGAGTGCTTTTTCCAGAGGCGTCTAAACCGTCGATGATTATATAATGCATCTATTTACCCCATTTGAAGTAGATACATACATGCAGCACAAGCTAAGGGTACAAAAATATTGTCTGCGCCTTTAGGGGATAAGGCTTCAATAATCGTTGCTATTAGGGCAACTAAAAGAGATGAAATTACAATTTCAATAAAAGAGAATGAGAAAAAAATGGAATAGTAAGCAAGGCCAAGCATCATACCCAAGAAAGTGAAACAAAAAATTGCAACGGAACCTTCTATGCTTTTCCAGGTAAATATTTTATATTTCCTTTTTCCGTAACGTTCACCTACTAGTGCAGCGGTGCTATCACCATAGGCCATGGGTATAACACCCGCGGCTACGATATAAGGCATTTGAAAAAAAAGAGTTGTCAGGATAGTGTAAGAAACGGAATAAAAAACAAGACCCAGTGGATGACCTATCTCGGTCTTGTCTTGAAGCATACTCAATTTGCTTTTTAAACCTTTGAAGGGGGAGTAAGGACTAGCTAAAAACGTAATTGGAATAAAAGTCAAAGCAACAATTAACGGAAAAACACGGTGGTTAAAAAATGGAAGAATTAGGGGAAGAATTCCGATCGAAAGGTGTAAGGTTTTACGTGAAGTTTTCGCTGACCATTTAAAGATTTTTTGAACTTTGTCTGAAACAAAGATCATTGAAAGGATGTAAACATAGGTAAGGCCCACCAGAATTAAATTTGGGAGCAGATTAAGGCCAAAAAATATTGACAACATCACACCACTTTTAAAATCTCGCACGTATTTATTTTCAGCTAAAGCTATCCATAAATTCGAAGAATAACCCTTATGAATTACGTGTCTACACTATTGGTTCCTATCTGAAATTGATGCAGGAATAAACGTGACATACAGGGAAAGGTAAATGAGATTCTAAAATCTATCTTCATTGAAGCGCGTGCATTAACGTCTCAAAGCTTCCACAATGTTAATTTTGGTTGCTCGATATGAAGGATAAATTACACTAATGGTGGTAGTAAACAAAGATAATAGTAGAGAAATGCCAAAAGCACCGAAGGGTATATGGAAAGGCATTGGAAAGCCAGCTACACTCATATAGCTTACTGTAATCCGGTGAAAGATCATTCCAGTTAATACACTTAAAAAGAAACCTACGACTCCCAAAACTGTGACTTCACCCAATATTATACTAATTATCTGTAATTTATTCATCCCTTGAGAGCTGAATATTCCTATTTCACGCCGCCTTTCGACAACATTCATCACAGAGATCGCTATAACACCGATGGCTGCGTTAACTACCGCGAATATAACAACCGTATAGAGTATGTAAAATATTTCATCTATTGAAGATCTCACACCCTTTACTGCATCATTATATGTCGATACGTATAAATCGTATTCTTCATCATATAAGTCTTCGATTTTATCTTCAATGTAATCTACATCTTGACCATCTTCGATTTTTATAAAGAACATTGTGGCATTATTACTATAAAGTGGGAAGGTGTCATCAAGACTGTTGTATGAGATGTAACATGCTTCAGTTAGAGGGAAGGAGCCAAAGGACATCATTTGAAGCCAAGCCCCTCCAGCTAAACCGACAACGGTGAAGTTCTCGTAAGTTGTAATGGGACCAAAGTAAGTATAAGTAACTATACGCATTTTCACTACATCATCTATAGCCACATCAAGAACTTGAGCTAGCGGAGACGTTAAGATAATTGTTCCGGATCTTTCAAGTTGATAAAAAACATTAGAAGGTGTATCTTCAGAAAATGTCATCGACATTGCAACTGAATAGGTGTCAGGATCAATTGCCATAATAGAAGTGGATGAATTCTTAGAACTCGCAATATTGAAAAGCATTGTACCACCCCCTGGAACGACTAAGGCTGGGGCAGTAGTCTTTATTAAAGCACCATCCTCGATGTCAGTTAAGTTGTCAGCAAATGATCTTGAGATCAGCTCGGTCGACGTAACGGTTATATCAGAACTTGAGAACGAACGAATAACGTCTTCCACACCCAATACAACGCCATCTTGAGCACCACTTATCACAATGACGAAGCTCAAGGATATACCTATTAAAGCGAAGCAGATTGTGCTCCGCATTAAGTTGCGTTCGACATTTCTAGAGATGAGCTTCCTATTGTTACCAAATGGGAGCAATAAACGCTCTACGAGCGGACTGGCGCTTCTCAGCAAGCCTGCTATTAATAAGACTGATCCAATCATGGGGATTGGAGAAAGTATGGAGACAATGGTCAAACCAGATCCGAATTGTTCAAAGAAGGTGTAACCTGCGTAAAGAAATGACCCAAATATTGTTAAGGGTAACCCTACTGCAACCAGCTTTAAAGCTGTTCTGGGCTTACCTGCTTTCCTCATAGACGGTCGTAATGCCTTGATAACATCTATTCTACATGCGGATAAAGATGGAAAAATCCCCCCGATAACAGCTGTAATTATTCCTGCAGAAGCACCGGTCATAAGGTGTTGGATTGTAGTTGGATTTAAGGTTATCCCGACGGAAAATATAGGAGCTCCAAAAGATCGGAAAATACTTCCTGTGATGTAACTAAAGACGTTTGTC
The DNA here is from genome assembly GCA_023136395.1 of Candidatus Bathyarchaeota archaeon. Taxonomy (GTDB): domain Archaea; phylum Thermoproteota; class Bathyarchaeia; order Bathyarchaeales; family Bathyarchaeaceae; genus JAGLRI01. The sequence continues at coordinate 3,725 of JAGLRI010000036.1, forward strand.
AGCAGGAGACCAGTAATTAATCCTAATCCGGCGCCAATTAAACCTATTAGGAGACTCTCGGAGAAGAACATCCAGAATACCTGCCCAGTCGAGGCGCCCTGAGACCGCAATATTCCGATCTCATATGTTCGCTCCCCGACATTCATATAAATTGTATTGAGAACGATAACAACTGCAACAAAGAGAGCTAAAATTGACATTATTTGTAAGCCACCAGATAAACCGGATATAGCATCATCAATTGTATTTATAAGAGTCTGTTTAACGGGGTTGACAATATAGAGGCTTCCCAACTCGGAATTAAGATTCTCAACAACTTGATCAGTTTGCTTGATATTCACAACCTTCACTGCTATAGAGTCGACAGTGTTTGTGTAATTGTATATCGTTTGTGCCTTGACTAAGTCGATGTAGATTCTATCCCCTAAGTATCCACTTATAGTGGGGTTTGGATAGTAGATACCTACGACACTTAAATTGTGTGATCTTGTTTGAGGGAGATAGTTGAAGATCATGGTTACGTTTATCCCCATAATCTCTCCTATGGAATAGTTCAGTGCTTCCGATACTACAGCATCAGTGCTATTCATCCTAAGATCTTTAACTCCAGTGATGTTAGTGGATTCGAGGTCAAGAAATTCAAAGTCAGAGCTTGAGTGGATTCCCATCAGGGTAGCACCAGCCCAATCCCCAGATACCATTACTTGTACGCCACCACTTATTCTCGCAGCAGCTTCAGATACGCCTTCTATATCTCTGACTTCGTCTAGAACATCTTGATCAAAAGGTGTGTCCAAGCTAGACCGGATGTTTATGTCTACATCACCAAGGGCGTCACCAATTACGTCTTTAAATTGGTCTATTACACTGTCAAAGGCAATGTTGACACCTACTATTAGAGAAACGCCTAAGACGACAGCAAGCACTGTTAAGGCATTTCTAAGTTTTCGCCTTGGAATATTTCTGAATGCGATAGTACTGAATGACATACCTCAACTTTACCTCAAGTTATCGATACTTCCGAACCCCTTCCATATATATTTTTAGATACGGGGACCTTGAACTCATATCCTTGATTAATATACTTAAAAACAGTATGAACAAATACTACATACAACTTATACATAAGAAGTTAGTTATTAGGAAATATAGTTAAGAAATTATTTTTTCTTTGGTTGGGCGCACGGGTTGGGTTACATATATAGGTTATCACGAGATGTTAACTACTCATCAACGATATGAAGGAACATCTTTCGCATTAACTAGCTAGAGCATTCTAAGAATAATAGATATTTACAGAGATCCTTCGAGAAAAGGTAAACAGACATCAATAAATGCCTGATGTTGATCTTCGACGGAAAGAGTTGCTTCATTGTCTATACCCAACCCGAGAGCTAGGTCAACTAAAGTGATGTCTCCAGTTCCTACACCTCCTTCCCCTGCTCCTCCAAAAAGCGAGGAGAGTAGAGGCCACCGTATAGTTCTGGGTAAATCAAAAAGAAGATCTATCAAAGGAAGCAATGTAGATTTTAAAGACACATCATCCATAAATCCTACGTGGTTTCCACCTACAATTTCTTCTTCTACTTTATCAGGTGAAGAGCAATTATCATAATATGGGGGTGGGTTTCCCTCGATAAATTTATCTTCTGTTCCATGGATAAACAACACAGGCATCAATATTTCCCCCGCAGCAGTTAGGGCTGCATCCCAATCTATGCCATCTATGATGGGATCAACTATCTCGTTTCCAGCGACATAACTCTCTAAGTATGGTGCGCCATATACAATGGCTGCCTGTATCGAATCCGGGTTATTCGCGGCAGCTATCAGTGTAGCCATAGCTCCCATCGAATGCCCTATAACACCTATTCTGGTGAGGTCTACCATTTTGAAGAGCTTTGAACGCCAACGATAATTTTGTAACTTTAAGAGTTTTATGCTACCCTCGATTCCATGTACCCACTGATTTACGTTAGACGAATAACGATCAGGTACCGTGAATATTAGAACGACATAACCTCTAGAGCTAAGATACTCCCCAATCCATGTATGCCAACTCTTACAGGAGAGAAAACCGTGAGCAACGATAACAGCTGGGTACGGTGCCTCAGACCTATCAGTTGGATAATAGATAGTCACTCTATATTTTCCAAATCTCCTAATCTTAAATGAAGTGTCAATAGTACCTGTTGATTCAGAACTGACATTAGCAAATACAGGCACTACTGAAGTCGTAAAAATCATAATAATTAACAAGATACAAGTCACTATACTGTTTCTTCGCATTACACTTTCTTCCTTTTTCAAACTTGGGATTCTATACATGTTTTCTATAAAAACAATTATGGAAATTTCGTCTAGCAGTAGCTAGTACTAAAAAATACTCTCAAAATTATCTTTTTGTAATCTAACTCAAAATCCGTTTAAAAACTCCCCGTTGCACAAGACGGATGATTATAACTACAAGTCCGGCAAGAAGGAAACCTATTCCCAAAAAAAGCCTGACGATGGGTGTACGAGGCCAGAGTAGGAGGACACCTATCAGTGCTAGAAACAGTCCATCTATGAAGTATTCAATGGACAGTTTCGCCTTTGGTTTTTCTTCCACGAGCGTTACCCCAAAACGCCTGGATATTGCCTTGTCGATCTCCCCAAGCCGATTAACATACTGTTCCCTGACGGGTTGGAGGGTGGATTCTAAAAGAGAAACGCGGGCTATTTCCTCACTTAGCTCCTCTCTTTTCTGACTTAGCTCCCTTTTCCTCGTTTCTAGGATGATGAGGGTGTCCAGCACCCTTTGCCTTTCAGCCTCTAGCTGATCTACACCTCTTGGCTTTTGGTGTTCCATCTCCTCTTCGTGCGTCATCCTAGACCGTCCTTACGTTAATCTTCTAGGCTAAACTCGAAAATAGCTGAGACTACTAACTCGGATTCTTCGACGAGTTTTACGGTTATGGTTATTCTATAGTCAAACGTCCATTCGTCAGCTTCATCCAATACTACGGAATCAATATGTCCAGAACAACATAACGATAGAGTGAGGACCACATCGCCAACTTCTATGTCGCTATTCTCGGGAACAGTGTCGGCAATAACTTCAAGCTTGTATACATCGTAATTTTCAGAGATTTCCTCCCAATTGTCGAACGTGCATTTAAGAGTTATGTCCACTTCGCTAGTTGAAGCGTGTAATGCCTTATTTAGGTCGGATAACTCCGTTTGGGTGTACACTTCGCTGGATCCCTCTGTCGTGATTGGAAGATCTATAGTGTCAGTTACTATAGTGCCTGTAGCAACCTCTACGATTTCCTGCTTAAAGTTCTGGGTACCAGTCCAATAAAGTACTACCGCCTCCCCTAACGTCCCTGTTGTCAGGGCAACGACAAGAAGTGCAACGAGAGCCAGTTTCTTATCCAACATTTTTCTTAACATTTTTTCTTCCTTCATTGTTTAACGGCTTATCCACAACCAGTCCTACTGGTTGTCTTCAGATGCACCCCAGTTTGTCCCTCGCTCCCTGAGCCTATTTCGTTCTAATCTAATCTTCTCTAAACAGGCCTCACGAACGAAAGCTCCTCTGCTAGGCCAGTAGCGAATCTCTTTGATGAGAAAATCGACCTGTTCAATGATCCCCATGGGTATGGAAATCGTGCCATACTTCCTTTTTTTACGTTCAGCTTCAAACATAAAGGCTCGCCTGAACCATTAAACTAAATTTCAAATACAGATTTCTAGTATATATAATTATGGATGATGTATAATTTGCTTGAATGGGCTACACATAGGTTCCCTGATTCAAGCATTAGACTTGAGTGCAGGAAACAAACCTACTTCATCTTTAATGCATACAAACCAAAGTTAAAAAAACGTTTTAAATCGAGATAACGTTAGCTAGCTAGCTAAAAAGATAAAATCTACTATATTGAGGAGCTTTCCATTTATAATAAAAATGATCTTAAGAGAATACATGAGTGCAGACGTGTTGAAGCCAATCGTAGGTTACGCAATCACGCTTTGGGAATCATGATGGATTGATAGTAATCAATAAGGCGACGAACAGCAGCTTTCACGAATTCCTCTCTATTCACGAAGTCCAAACTTTCAACGACTTTGTCTACCTGCTTTAACAAGTCCACGGGGAGTTTTATATCTTCCTTCTTTCTATTCAAGGGGTTCATAGCATGCACCCTTAAATTCGGAGAAAAAAATAACCCTTATGAATTAGGTATCTGCACTTTTGGTTCCGACCTATAACCAAGTATATGGAGTAAAGGTGAACAAAGATACAAAAATCTGTCATTATTGAGATCAGATAATAGCATCTAAAGGACTCATGTTAATCGAATCAACTCTTCCTTCTAATAGTTAATCTGCACAAGCATGTTTTATAGTTTCAATATTCTAATAATCTTTTAGAAATGAACGACATTGTAATAAAAACAGAGGGGTTAGTTAAAAAATTCAAGAACATAGTGGCTCTTGATAATGTGACCCTGCAAATTCAGCGAGGAGAGGTTTTCGGGTTGCTAGGCCCGAATGGAGCCGGAAAGACGACTTTAATGAGGATACTCACCTGTCTTTTCGCGCCTACAGAAGGAAGAGCTGAAGTACTTGGATACGATGTGACCGAGAAACCTGAGGAGATACGTCGAATGATTGCACTTCTCCCTCAAGAAGCTGAAACTTATGAACATCTAACAGCATGGGAGAATATAGCCTATTACGCTGGAATGTATGGACTGGATAAAAAAGAAATCGTGTACAGAACAAAAAGGATAATCGAGCTTATTGGATTGAATGACCGTGCAGGAGACGTAACTAAAAGATTCTCTAGTGGAATGAAACGTAAAGTCCTTGTAGGAAGGGCTCTTGTACTGCAACCTGAAATCCTATTCCTTGATGAGCCCACCACAGGGATTGATGTGCTCGGGGCACGTGTTGTAAGGCATCTCCTAAAACAGTTGAGCGAGAGGGAGAAAATCACAACGGTCTTAACCACCCATGACTTAACTGAGATACAACAATTATGCGATCGAGTAGGAATCCTTGTAGAAGGCAAACTGGCAGCAATAGGTACTCCCGTTGAATTGGAGGCCCAATTCAAAGCTGTCAACTTAGAGGATGTTTTTGTTGGGTTAGCCACAGGGGAGAGGGTTTGATGCGTTTTCAACAAATTTTTTGGCTCTTAAAAAAAGAGTTGAGAAGTGCTAGTAGGGCTCGCTGGCTTATGCTTGGATTCGTGCTTGGGCCTTTATTGTTGTGGAGCTTCCAAGCTTTCATTCAAGGATTTATTGCACGTTCACTAGTTGCAGGCGGTCTTACTGTGTACATTACTAATGAGGACGAGGGGAATATTGGTGAGGAACTTCAATTTATTCTCAACCACAGTTCTGAACTAAATCTTGGAGCGATAATTGAGTTGACAAGATCTCAGGGATTAAACATGGTTGAGAAGGGGAATTTGACGGTGTGGTTAGTAATTCCTTCAGATTTTACTTTGAATTTAACTATAGAAAAAAGGGCTACGATCATTGTTTATGTGGATTCCAGTTCAATTCTAGCCTCAAGCACCGCGCATCGAATCGAGATGTTGGCAAAGAACAGCATAGATGTATATCAACAAGAGCTTTATATCGTTGAAAAAGCCATACGCGAAGAAGTAAACTTTGGTTTGACTCTTGTCACGTTCCTAATTCCGATGGTTGCGGTACTAGCGCCTGGGCCCTTTGTTTCTGAAAGTTTTGCTGGAGAGCGTGAAAGGAAAACGTTAGAGGGTTTAATAGCATTGCCTATGAGTAGGTTAGCCATATTGTCAGGTAAATTTCTTTCAGCCCTCGTTCTTGTGGCAATTTATGGTGTATCAACCATCTTTGGGATGATTCTCTATAACAAAATGGTGCACCTACTAGCTGGAGAACAAGGAGCAATAATGGCTGCGGAGTATACAATAAATCTTTCCGTGATGCCCATGATAGCTATTAGTGTAGCCCTTCTTTCACTTTGCGCGATCTCCATAGGCATAGTAATTTCCTGTTTAGCAAAGGACCAAAAGACAGCCGCAACATACATTCAGATGGTTTTAATGGTACCCACTATGCTCGTGGGCATACTCTCTTTTACTGGAAATTTACAAACCTTATCTGGTGTTCTCGGCTTTGCCGTGAAACTCATTCCGTTCTCCCATGCCATTTTATTCATGAACGGAGTATTGTTGTACGAGGCTCCCCTAATTGATTTGATAATAAACATAGCATACTTACTAGGTGCAACCATTGTTTTCCTAGCGATAGGCGCAAAACTATTCCAAAGAGAGACTTTAATTCACTAGTTCAAGTTTGTTTGGGTCAGGTGAATGTTTACTTCGCTTTTATTTTTCTGTCCATTTCCTCATTAGCTCTACTACTTCTTCATTTTTTCCTTCAGCAAGTAAAATGATGGCTTTCGCTAAGTCTTGAAACCAAGGATTCGCCTTCGCAGCAATAGTAGCGTCAACAGGAAAAGCCGCACGTTTATAGTCTATCCAGCCTATTATTGTTGCAAGAGGTAAATATATCAATATAACCAAGACTGTGAAGATCCAGAAACGTTGGAACAGTTTCTCTAGAGGTGGAATGTATTCAAATAAAAGGCGCCACTGTATTACAACGAAGTTTAGAAACGAGACTAGAAAAATAAGATAAACG
>JAGLRI010000037.1 GCA_023136395.1 Candidatus Bathyarchaeota archaeon
AGCATTCCACGCCCACTCTAATTGGGCTTTTCCTCCCATGATAACATAATTACTGTCGTGTCCGTACTTCATCCATCTCTGTACAAACTTCAGAATTTCTTGGGCTCTTTCAACTTTATTCGGATACTCGGCCTTAAAAGTCTGACCCCAGGTATATGCTAACTCTTTATTGTTGCCAAGACTCTCATTTGCCATTTGTGGGAGATATCCGTCTTCGCCATACCATGCATTCCGGGTAATGTTCCATGTATCGTACCACATTCCATTTTTATAGATGAAGGTGGGAGGATGCTCCCCGCCGCTTGGAAGTGCTAAAACATCAATCATAAAGACCACAGATAAAAGAAATATTGTTAGAGTAATTATTATGAAGGCGATTCTTTTCCTCTTCGACGAGTACGACATGGTCTATTAACCTCAGAGGGGTATGCTAAGACTGGCGTGAATTATGAGTCCTAGAAAAACCTCGTAACTGAAGAGGAAAGCACCTATGGCTATGGGCGACTTGTTAATATCGTCGAGATCGATTCCCATAGGGGATATTTTTGCGAAAATAATATAGAAAAACCATCCGAAGAAAAAACTTACGATCACACTTAAAATAACCGTTAAAAGCCTTTGGAGACTAAAGTAGGAGCCAATAATAATGGATTGACCGAGAAAGATCGGATTGAGAGAAGAACCATGGATGACCAACCCAGCAAATATGAGAAAACCTCCTACGAAGAGGGCGGTTGCCTCAGCATTATGCCTTATGGCTTTGAACTCCTTGATCTCTGTTGTTATGCTGGTCAGCATCCTTATCCCGAGGAGCCCCAATGCGAGACATATAAGGCTTGAGATGAAAGTCCGTAGAAGCCAGAGTAGAATACCTAAAATAAGGGAACTGGGAACCGCCATATTTATACCCTCAAGATACTGACGCCATACTTCTACCCGCAAATTATAACTTAATAAACTTTCTACGAGCGAGAAATTTATGGTTTTGTAAAAATTCTTTAATAATGAACATCGTTGCACTCCTGTTATTTTAGTTGTATATCTCGTTTCTTCTTAGCTTCAAAGCCAACGTTGAGTAAATGGTAAGAATGGCCTCTTTTAAATCCGTTTTCTGCGATCTTCTTCTTATATGTTCGGCTATCTTCTCTGAGAGATTCCCACCTTCAATTCTCTTCTTAACAATCGGTAGATAGCTCCGCTCCTCCGGGAAGGCATTTTTATAAGCGATATCTAAAAAATAGCGGCAGACCCCTCTAGCAGTTGAGGACTTGGGGTGGTTAACCTTAGCATTCAATCCATCACGCATAATTGCATAGAGATCTTTAACAAGTAGAGAGTGGGGCAAATCCCTTTCAACATCTTGCATTAACCCCCTAAGTAAGGCTCGAATGAAGCAGCTGAGGGCTACATCTGATTTGATGCACTCTTGCTCGTCCATGATCCGAATTTCGATCGCCTTCCTATCAAAGCGGAATATCGCGCCTCGGGAGTTGATCCACTCCTTATTGACTATGTATTTAGGAGCATTGACATTTATGAGATCAGCAGAATATCTCCTGATGGTAAGGTTACGATAATTCTCGAAGGAGTTTATGGGTTCCGGGATTATTTCTCCTGTTATTGAGGGAATCTTCAACTGGTTTAATGCATAAAAGTGTAGTCGATTATCTACGAACTTTCCAAATCTTGATTCGTAGATAGGAGAAGCTGCTGAAATAGCGGGAATATAAGGAAGAACACTTGCTAAGATGTTATACAGCCTGACCGCTCCTGCCTCGTGATTAAAAGGGAGATTTAGATGGAAGCTCTGAATATTCATCCATCCATGTTGTTTGAGATTAAAAATTTGATCTAAAGCATTATAGATTTGCTTATCTCGGTGATCCCAAATCTTTGTCTCATCCAAAAACAGGATGGGGTGCATTCCCATTCCTAGTAGTTGAGCCTTGAATCCATCTAAAACATCAGAGATTTCAAGGACGGCCTCATACATCGTCTCCTCAAAGCGCAAGGGTGATTTAAAGGGATTGATTGCCTTAAACTCTGCAACATGTTTTTGAAGCTCCTTACCAAAGACAAAGTTAGAAAAGTAAACGTTGTTTCTTATCCTCTTACACAATCGTTTTATGACCAGGTCTACAATAGGCAATGGCTTAATGTATTCATCGACAACCGAGAACTCGTGCTCGGGTCCTAACACCTCTAACATCTCATACTTCTTTGACCCATAAGACACATAATTTGTTTCAGTCGACATCTTCCATACACGTTTTTTAAAGAAATTATTTTTGTGATACTCGTCTAAATACTTCGTAAGCCATAAATTAAGAGACTTACACTAAGATAATAGATCGATGAATTTCATTAAAAGACTTAACTCAAAGACACTTCACATGTAACGTTGAGGGCTTTAGCTAATCGTGTCAAATCCTCATCACTCATCCACTCAGTTTTCAAATAGTTACAGATTCTCTCATCACTCAAACCTAGGTTCCTAGCTTCTTCGACTGCATATTGGAAAGCCTCGATCTCCGTCGGCCTTTCAACGTATCTGTAATTTCTATCGAAAAGCTCCTCGCCCTCTATGAATTGCTTAACATGAACTAACTCGTGAATTACGTCGAGGTATATGTCAATTATGTCACCGTCTTTTAGGTAACGTGCGCTAACTATGAGATGTCCATCTTCATTGCTGACCCCCATGTATCCCCGCCGCCCAATAAACTCAATCTTAAGATTGCTAAGTATCTCGCCCGTTTTTTCGCCGAAAATCTTTCTAACAATGTCCACCCTTTCAAATCCTTCAAAATAATCAGTGAATGGATAAGTTGAAACTTTTGCTTTGCGTGATATCCTGACATTCAACATGGAACTCATTGCTGCTGACTCCGTAACATTCTATGGTACAAATAATTTTTAATATTCAGGAGAGAAAACCAGAGCAGCAATTACGCATCCATAATTGTCCATTGGAACTTTCATAGTCTCATAAACGTATTTGATCTCATTTATCCTAATCTCCCTAATTTTAGCCATCTCCTCGATCTTCCATTCTGCAATCTCTAACAAAGCCGTCTTATCCATATACCCATGAGTCTCCGCAACAATACCGCATCTACCACTTTTCTCCCAGCTCCAAGCGATAGCAGCACCAATGTTTTGTCCTTCTACACCATCCTTCCTCGCGATTACCGCGTGGGTTATAGATCCGATAGGAATATCAATCAGCTCTTTCTGGACACATCCCTTAGGGAGTATTGATGTAACGGGTACGAGGTTACAGTGAGCTATCTTAGCGTTTTTAAGGGCTTGATCAAGAGCGTTCAGTGTCGATGTGGGACTGAATGCTTGTCCTTTTGTGACGAAAAATTCTTTAGGTATCATTTTCTCCCAAGCTTTTACGAAGTAATAAGTAAGCATTCAAAAAGCTAAATATTAATGTTATGATTTAACATCCAACGTCTGAACATACAACTTGAATTTAGGCTTAGCGAACCATTTCTCTTTAAAACGCTTGAGCCCAGCAATCCCGCATGTTGTTCCCACATCCACCCACTCATAGCCATTATCCTTGGCATACTTTAGATTCTCATACATTAGGAAATCTGACACTGGCGCAGTCTCTAAATATACTCCCAAAGGCACGACCATTATTTTATTATCTTCGAAAAAATCTATAACATCAAAGCCCACAATTTTATCGTCTTTATATACTTCCATCATCAGACCATGATTGTGCTCCCTAAAGAAACGCTCTAAAGAGAGTAATTCCTCATAATCCCAAACATCAAATTTATGACGTGCCATGTGTCTTGATAGAATGTAAGTATGTTTTGGAGTGAACCTCCTGTTTAATTTTGTATAATAACCCATCTTCTCTGCCTGTCTCAGCCGATAACGGATGTTTTTATATTCATTACCTTTCAAATCAAAATCAAATTGACCTACGTTAATATGGTAATCCCAATCAACATATCTTGTTTTCACATTAAGCAATCCCTGAAAAGCAACGGGTGAAACAATATTCAGAGTGTTAATGGGTAATTTAACTAACTGCCGTACACACTCAAACCCATCTTTCTTCGCTTTTCCCAAACTAAATAAAATAACGTCGGCTTCCCCAAAACTATTAAAAAAAACTGGAAAGTCTTCATTATAAAATGCTGTTTTATCAGAAACCATAGAATATAAACAGAGAAGGTGCTCGCACATATATCCACTCCTCTGGGCTTCTTCTTTATCTTTATTATTAAGCATTCGTAACATTCACAGATCACTACCTAGTGGAAAGCCCACAATAATTATATACATACTCACTTCATTTATGAGCTTGGTATAATCATACAATTTTTTACGGAAAGTGAACATTAAAAAAACCATGATTTTTTCATCAAACTATTTAAATAATAATTATAAAAGTGAAACTTAAAACAGGTAATCTGGAGGGGTAACTTACGAAGACTCATTATTTAAAAGAACCGATCATACCGTTAGATTTAGAAAAGATACAAACCATATCTGAATTACTGGAAGCCTTTAATCGAACCTCCTTCCAATCCCGAACATTAGCTAGGTGCGCCAATATCTTGGTCGCCATGTTAGAGGACCCAAAGAGACCAACCGTTTTTTTTGGCTTAGCAGGAGCCATGGTTCCGGCGGGTATGAAAGGCGTCGTATCAACCATGGTAAGGAGGAACATGATTGATGTCATTGTTAGTACAGGAGCTAATATGTATCATGACCTCGTGGAAGCGTTGGGAGAACACCATTATCTTGGCTCACCGGATATGGATGATAGAATCCTGCGTGAAGAATCCATAGACAGGATCTATGATACCTATGCTGACGAAACAAAGTTTAGAATGATCGATAATAGAATAATGCTCTTAGCTGACCAACTAGCAGAGCAAAACATTGATACCTTCTCGTCAAGATTCTTCCTTAACCAACTGGGAGATTTCATCGATAAAGAGGGTAAAGTAGAAGATAAAAAGGATTCAATAATCTGGAATTGTTGGAGAGACGAAGTACCTATCTTTGTACCAGCCCTAAACGATAGTTCACTGGGACTAGCTCTCACTCAACACCATATTAAATTTGTAGAGAAGAAAAAAAACCCCTTTGTAATCGATCAGATCAAAGACAATTATGAAATTTTCTCCATCAAGAGGATGGCACCAAAGACCGGAGTGATTTATATTGGAGGAGGAGTACCGAAGAACTATATTCAACAAACCGCTTATCTTCAAGACTTGTTTGGTATACCTGACGCAAGCCATGACTACGGTTTTCAGATAACGACGGATAGTCCACATTGGGGAGGACTTTCAGGATGTACATTTATGGAGGGTATTAGTTGGGGGAAGGAGAAAGTTGGGGGCAATTATGCAACATGCTACTGCGACGCAACCATCGCACTTCCACTCATAGTAAAAACAACCCTTGAACGAAGTAAGAAACTAGAGAAGAGGAGTAAATTACGTCTGAAGTTTTGATGCCTCAATTCGAAAAAATACTCAGTTGATGTTTACTAAATCATGGAGTCTGCAAATGTTTCAAGTAAAGAAAATGTCAGTAGAAGACTTGGCATTAGCAGTTCGCTTAACGAACACGATGAACTGGGAGCTTTCAAAGGATGACTTCAAGTTCATGATGGAACTCAATCCGGATGGATGTTTTGTATTACTTTCCGACTCAAAGAGAGTTGGCATAGCCACGACAATAAGCTTTGATAAAGCAGGCTGGCTAGGGAACTTAATTGTAAAGGAAAGCAGCCGAGAAAGGGGAGGCGGGTCACTACTTGTAAGACACGCAATTAATCACCTAATAAAAAAAGATGTACAAACTATTGGTTTATACTCCTACATTGATAAAATCCCATTTTACAGAAGATTCGGTTTTAAATACAACACAGAGTTCATAGCGTTAAAAGGAAAGGGCTTTTCTGACTCCACATCAACTAGAACTTGTCTAAGAGAAGCGAGAAAAGAAAACATACAAGAAATTGTTAATCTCGACAATCATTACTTCGGCGCATCTAGAAGAAAGCTATTAGAGAAGATTATCCTCAACCCAAATAATGTATGTTTCATATGTATCGAGAATAAACAAATTCTAGGATTCGTTATGGCTAAGGTATATGAGAGAATGGCTGAGGTTGGACCCTTAGTATGTCAACGAGGATGTAGCGACGTTGCTAACGACCTTTTAAAGACAATCCTTAACGTGTTGGAAGGGGTTGAGGTGTTTATATTCATCCCAAAAAATGAATTTACAATTCTCAAATTATTAATCAAGTCTGGATTTAGGGAAATGTTTCGCGTAGCAAGGATGTTTTATGGATCCCCCCTTATAAAAGACTGTATCTACTTAGCAGAATCTTTAGAGAGAGGTTGATATTTCGTGTCCACCCACCTGGGCAGAATGATTGTTGAAGACTTCCTCAAAAGCTCAAAACCATGCTTAGAGGCCATAATTAAAGAACTCTCTAGGTTCAAAGGAGACAAGATTAGGAAGGTTCGGTTATTCTACTTTAAGAATGGTCAAAAAAAGGAGTTGACATTAGATGGTACACATTTCTTTCTAAGATCCTCAGTTGAGTATTCAAATCCACAATTAACAGTGGAGGAGGTCCAAGGAATTACAGCTGCTCGCTTACTCGAAGTATGCGGCAACTACTTTAACATCTATGGATTACACGAATTTGATAGTAGAGACATTGATGAGATATGCGAGAAGTTGAGTAAACCTCCTCTAGGAAAAATTGTCTCCTATCTCCTCAATACTGATGATGTGGAACCCGATAGATACTCCATGAATCCCTTAAAAGATTCAATAGTTAGCAGTGGACAAAGCGCCTTTCCATCGGCGTCAGTCAATACAGAGAGATTGGAGATAGATCAAAAATTTTTTCATAAATATGAAGGGTCGCTCATCTCAAAAGATGAAGTTGAACTGATAGATCATCATCTCCGAACCTGTAATAACAACTATTTAGACATGGTGGATGGAACGAAATACGAACAGTTGGAAAATCTCTCAGAAGCCTTTGGAATCAATCTCTGTCTTTACTCAGTGCGGATGCCACTAAAGTTTCTGGAGAAGGAGGAGTCAAATGGTTTGTTACACTACATTCTAAGGGAAAGCCATGCTAATTATGAGTCTATTGAGCGTGTTTACAATTGTATGGGTAGAAGCATGAAGAAACGAACCACTCTTTTAACGGTTCCACATTCAGAAAAAGGTTACGGCTCTAAACGTGCTTCAAGGGGGAGGATTTACTTCGATGGCACGAAACTTAAAAGTGTCAAGGTGACTTTTAAAACAACACTCCTCTATCCGAATGCAATCGATCCAGAGGATGTTAGCGTAGCAAAAGCTGATGATCAGTTTATTGTTCAAGGGGATAGACTCATTAACTATAATTTTAGTGAGACTCCATCATCACCGCAATTCATTTTATACTCTTTAGGATCACCAGAGGACGCCGTTATATGGCATGCCATAGGAGAGTTTGGTGCATCACAGTTGGTAAAGAGCTATACATCCACACGTGTGGTTTGTGCCAGAAATTTGATGATGAGGGAGCTGAAAGAAAAGTATGGAATCACCCCGAAGATTCCTCTACAATTTAATATTGCAGCAAAAAACATGTGGACTCACCCAATACACGATAATATCGATGCGAGTATAGGTTGTATCCAAAATTTGAAAGATCTGGCGGAAAGTGGTATAAAACTAGAAAGGCTTTTATCAGATGAATATATTCGGAAGGAAACTATTTTTTAAGGTAACTTAAAGGTTATAGTAGGGATTTACATGTTCTTCAAGCAAATCAAGAACAAGGATAAAAGGCATGATAACTTCTCCTATATTATTGCAAATGAAGCTACGGGGGAGGCATTAGTTATTGATCCTAATTTCAACGCTGATGAAATAATCCAAGTAGCGAAGAAAAACAGATTTATAGTTAAGTACGTGATAGCAACTCATCACCATTGGGACCACATAGCGGGTATTAAAGAAATTAGATTAAGTTTTGGCTCAAAGGTTGTAACTCACAAGTTATCCCAAATATACAAAGACATTGAGGTAGTTGATGGAACCACACTAAGGGTTGGTGGAATAATCTGTAAAGTTATCCATACAGCAGGGCATACACCTGACGGTATATGCTTACTAGTTGATAATAAGCTATTCACAGGTGACACCCTATTTGTGGGAGAGTGCGGTAGAACAGACCTATCAGAAGGTAACCCCCAGGAAATGTACAATAGCTTGTTTCAGAAGTTAATGAAACTCGATGACGCTATTGAGGTTTACCCTGGCCACGACTATGGATCGCAACCTCATTCAACGATTGGGATAGAGAGAAAGACTAACTACACGTTAGAGAAACGGTCTCTCAAAGAGTTCATCGAGTTCATGAAAGAACCCTAAACGTTATACATGTAACTTAAATACCAATTGTGGAAAAATTCCACCGAACATAAGGGTAAATAGAACATGAAGAGGATTTTTATTTCACACGTATTTTGTCCGCAGACCAAGCTATGTCGAGTTCTTCTAGCTTTGTTTGTGTAGGGACTCCTCGTTTATTCCAACCCATCATGCCATAGTAAGTAGTAATGGCTTTCCTAAATTTTTGGGGATTGATAGCGGTGTTAGAGAGGGCACCAGATTTTTTAGGATGAAAGAATCTTTGTGGAAGCCAATCATCCTTATTGGTAAACCCTTCTCTAATATTGAAAATTCTTGCGAGATTTATTGCTCTTTCTGAAACTTTCATCAACTCAAAAGCTGTGGTGTTCCAACCAGTTACCCATCTTACAATATTGACTTTCTGTCTGACGCTCCAAGGAGGAAATATACACATTACCAAGCTGTTATCAAGGCTATTCCAAGTCATAACGTATTTAAATAAACGTACCTTTCTTGAGCTTAACTCTTTTGTGGGTATAGCCTCTAAGATTCCAAGGCTTTTAAATCGACTAGGAATCTTAGGTGACAAATCCGTGTCGTGAATGTTATGATTGTGGTCTGCTCCTGTTGGTGATACTGCGTAGCCAAGACCGAGTCCTTTTTTTAATCTAGGTTCATGCATTGGAACCTCTTGTCCTTTAACGTGAATAGCAAATTTCTCTACTCCATCAGATACACCTCCAGCAATACGCACGCGCTCAGCAATTTTTTTCACTCCTTCAGCTAGAAGGTCACCAATACCCTTTCTCTCCCCAATCATTTTAACAAGCTTAACCATCACCTCAGCATTTCCGAAGTTTAACTCCATTCCAGCATCTTCCGCACTAAGTAAACCCTTTTCGTAACATTCCATGGCGAAACTTATTGTCGCCCCCGTACTTATCGTATCTAAAGAGTATCTATTACAAAGTTCATTAGCTTTGCAGATAGCTTTCAAGTCATCTATTCCACAGTTAGAACCCAAAGCAGCTAAGGTCTCATACTCAGGGCCCCCATACAAGGGATCAACCGTCCACGGTTCGTTGATACTTACCTCTTTTTTGCAGTGAACAACGCAAGCAAAACAAGTTCCCATTCCAACTTGCACATTTTCTTTGACTGCTTGAGCTGAAATAGAATCAACATTAGGAAAACTGCCATCTCTGAAGTTATTAACCGGTAGGTTACCTGTTACTTCGAAGACGCCCATCGCCCCCCCAGTTCCATAAGTGTGTAGATTATGAGCTTTTTTGTCTACATTGACCACCATCCACTGAGCAAGTTTTTGAAGACTTTCTGGATTTGCGAAATTGATTTTTTTACATCCCTTAACAACTATTGCTTTAAGATTTTTTGAGCCCATCACAGCACCCATTCCACATCGACCAGCTACGTGTTTCATGTCGTTGACTATTGAGGCATATCTCACCATCTTTTC
>JAGLRI010000038.1 GCA_023136395.1 Candidatus Bathyarchaeota archaeon
GCGTATGGTGACGGAGTACTTACTGAAGGTTAACAAAGAGCTGAAAAAAACTATTATAATGGTCACCCATGATTCCAGTGTAGCCAGAGCCGCTGACAGAATCATGAGGATAGAGGATGGAATGATCAAAGCCTTCCTCGAGCCGGCTCAAGTCTTAGAGGAAGCTCCCACCACCTCCTACATTGAACAGCTTAGGGCAAGGATGATAGAGATAGAAGCACAATTGGAGAAGCTGGACGAAGCTTTCAGAGTTGGCAGAATAACTGGAGACGAGTACGTAGAGCAAAGGCTAAAGCTTAAGCAAACAAGGATAACGCTCCAAGACGAACTACACCGCATGGGTGTAACGACTTAGGAACCAATTTACACAACAAAATCTGTGTTGATCCATTCTAGATGTAGGATTTTTCCTAGATTCATTCCTGTTTCTTTGCCCTTTCTAGGAGATCATCCAGTCTTGATAAGAGTTTATCAAACTGAGTGTCATTAATTTTTCTTCTTTGTAGATTTTTTTACTCTTTCATAGCCCGATTAAGCATGTGTTGCTTTAGCAACGAGATTTATATTTGTGCTAACTACTATTTTTAAAGTGGAGGATAAAATCGATGGAAGAAGAACCCGGATTTATAGTGAAATTCTTTGACAAAAAATACGAAAACAAGAATATTCTTGAATTGGTTAAAGCACCCGTTGCAGCTATAAGTGGAGTCAGTGACTCAGATGCAGAAGATTTGAAGAGCGCTTTTGGAATTAATACCGTTGAAGATCTAGCAACAAACAAATATGTCCGATTGGCTCAGGGGATTAACTGTTTCTCAGCTTGTTCTGGAGAAATTTTGGATAAAGAGTTCGAATCGAAAGATTACGAGGATCTTGCAGAGAAACCTGCCTCAGCAATATCAGGGGTTTCTGAAGAAGATGCCACCCTTCTCAAGAAAGCTTTCGGAATAGACACAATCAGGGAATTAGCAGCGAACAAATACGTATCAATTGCTCAAGCAACCGTTACACTTGCTTCTCTTGTGCAACTCCTGAAAGCTACTGGTGTTCTATAACTAGCAGATCCGGAAGCCTCTCTTTTTTTGGTAGCTAAAGCTCCAGTATATGTGAAAATGCTTTTCTTTCTTCGAATTACGGCTTTTTTGCTTCTCAGACTTTCATGACTTAACCAATACTTCGGTTGTGTTCCAAAAGGTATCTGAAATCTCTGGCTTTATATCGGTCTCGATATCTATCAACGATGTTGACCACTCTTCTCCAATATTTGAAAGATATCCACAAACTTGACAAGTATAGTACGAGGAACTATCAAGAAATGGGTCAGGTTTCCCGCATCTAGGACACTTCAATCTTTTTCACCTCTAACTTTTCATTCAAACCTTAATATATTATGAGACATATTTAAATCTTAGTCGGATAAATATGTTACAAAATATATATATTTAATCATAAAAATAAATATTTGTAACGATGTGTTGACCTGACTAGTTTTTTTGAATGTTATTTTCACTTAAGTAGATATGACCGATGTCGCAGAACTATGTGTGCATGAAGCCGCTGGAATTAACAAAAACTTCTCTTCCTTCTAGAAAGTTTAATGAATTTAGCTTTTTTATTTTCAATTATTTAATTCAAAATCTCAAAATTTTTTAAGTCTTTTTTGTTTCTATTCAGCCTTAAATTCCGATCTTCTTCCTCTTTTCCTCTATGTGAGCCATAATTTTATCAACCGCTTTAATGGGATCTGATTCCATATTTAATACTCCACCGGTTAACCCCTTGCAATCTTGTGTTAAAAGTTTGACTAAATTTGGTCCTCCTGTAACAGTCGGCACAGGATTGACATAGGTGTAGAGTCCTAAAGCTAAGGCGAATACAGCATCAATTGTGGCTTTTTGCTCCATGTATTCCGGTGCTGCGGCAACAATTGGAAGATCTGTGATAGGTACTCTCAATGCATCTGATATTGCAGACAACAAATCGGCTAAACGTCCCGTATCAGTGCAGGTGCCAAAGCTGAGGACAGGAGGGATACTCAGTTTTTCACAAATAGTCTTAAGACCGGGCCCCGCAAACTCTTTAGCTTCCAGCTTACAAAGACCTGCGACCTGCATGCCCCCATTACCACAACCCAGCGAAAGGACTAGAACATCTCTTTTGATCAATTCTTTTGCCATATTTACGCTTTGCACATCCTGACCATAGTTTCTAAGGGATGTACACGACACTAGACCTGCAACCCCTCTCAAAGTCCCATCTTCTATAGCTTTGAGAAGAGGATTAAGAGAACCACCGAGAGCTTCAATTATGCTCTCAGTGGAAAACCCGACTACAGCTTCATTCATAGGTAATTGGGTTACTGCTTCTACAGAAGCTCTGCGTTCTTTGAAGTTGTCTATAGCCATTTGCAAGATTTTGGCAGCTTGCTCTTCAGCCCTTTCAGGCTCATAGTTAATCCGCTCTGTAACACCTTCAAAAGCCACGAGCTCACTCACAGGCAAAAGTTTGAATTTGTATTTTTGAGCATAAAGCGGATCAATAGGCATAGAACAATTCATATCAGCTGCAAAGACGTCAACACAGCCACTTGCAAGAACCGCTTCCTGCGTGATCCAATTTCCAGTAAAACCGTAAAACACGTCATCCATCTCCAATCTCTGAATCATTTCCTGACCCGTCTCGATGTTTGCAATAATCCGCAACCCTTTTGCACCCACAGACCTAGCCTTTTCCTGCCACTCTATTTTTCGAGCCAGCTGAACCATAGCAAATCCGAGGAAGGGTTCATGACCATTAGGAAGCACATTAACATAGTCAGGATCTAATACACCCAAATCTACACGCATCATGTGCGGTTTTGGAACACCGTAGAGAACATCCTGACAATACTCGTTGATGAGTTGACTCTGATAAGCCATAGCTATGCCTAATCGCATGGCCTTAAGAGCCAAACTCACGTAGTAACCATCCACGTTGGTTAAGCACGAGCTTGTGGCTTGCATCATCTCTCCATAAATACCGCCAGGGTAAATGCCTAGTTTTCTCCAGACTTCTTTTCGCTCTTGTGGAGCGATTGCCTCCACGATTTGGCTAGGCTCGTAGTGTTTTCTTTTAAAATCGTCTTCCACAAATTCGCACAGATGAATAGCAACCTCATTTATTGATCCCTTTGTATATATTCCGAGTCGTTCTGCAAGTTTCTTCAGTTTTTCTGGTTCTTTGATCTCGAATGGTGTTTTACCCTTAGCTGTCGCCTTTAGGGTCTTAATGGTCTGTTCTGTGTGGTAGTGATATGTTGAGGCGCCCATTACGTTTCTAAGTAGCATCATCCTCATGGCCATGCCATCAGCGGTGATGCCGCACACTCCTCTTTTATCCTTTGTTGCATCTGCACGACACGGCCCATTAGAGCATAAGTCACACCTAACCCCCGCCATGCAAAAGGGACATCTCTGATCAGGATTTTTTCCAAATCCTTGAGCTTCATATCGGTCCCATATGTTAGTCATGCCGTCTCTTTTGATTCTCTCAAAAACTTTACGAACGGATTCATGATAAGAAATCCTTTCTCCTTCCATTTTTACCAGCCACTTGAAAGACAATACTTTTGGGCTACTATATTTACTATTCGTATATAAGTAAAATTCAAGTTGAAATTGAGAAGTTCACTGATCGAGTGCTAAGAATTGTGTGATTATCCCTAAAAAACGGTGCTTAATAACACATGTATAGTTTCATAGTCCAAATACGTGGGGATGTACTGCTCGCGCATCTTAGTGTAAAGATTTCTTAAATACTAATTTACTATTATTTATGGCAGTGGTAAGATTGGAATATGAACAATTTCTTGAATTGGTAAAGGCTAGAAGGAGTATTAGAAACTTCAAGCCTGATTCAATACCCACAGATTACGTTGAGAAGATCTTGGAAGTTGCACGTTGGGCTCCTTCAGGAGCAAATTCTCAACCTTGGGAGTTTATCGTGGTTGAGGATAAAAAATTTAGAGACAAATTTGTTAATTTAATAACACAAAACCGTCCTCCTATGAGGTCGGGGTTTAAGGATGCACCTGTTTTTATTGTCGTTTGTGGTGATGCAAGAAGGAAGATCTTTTATCCTGGTACACGTTTTGAGATTCAAAACGGAAAAATAGCTATTTTAGAACAACAGTTTATGAATACGGATAGTATTTTCTACTCCAGCTTAGCAAACGCGTTCCTCTACATACAACTTACAGTTAAAGTCTTAGGACTTGGTTCCCAATGGATCACAGGTACCACCCAGGCAAATATTCAACCAGAAATAAAACGTCTTTTAAGGATTCCGGAATACATGGTGATCTACGATACGATTGCCTTAGGTTATCCCGCTTCTACTCCTAATACAAAAACTGTCAGAACACTGGATGAGATTACACACTATGATCAATACGATAATTTAAAATCAAAAACAGACGACGAAATTATCAATTCATCGAGAAGATTTGAAATACCCACCATGGTAAGAGAAAGACTACTTGAGATTGTGGAAAAGTTCCGTCAGAAGGAAGCCACTAATCCCGATAACACCATGACTGCGGAAGAACTCGATCTTCCTCCAATGTTTAAACGTGTGATTCTACGGCGTCTAGGTCACCTAGGTATATTCGTAGAGATGAATGGCAAGTACTACCTATCTGAAGAGCGGTTCAAAGAATTCCAAAAATAGTTCGATTCAAGATAAATTCTCCTCACACTCCGACTTAGTTGATATGCGCTTAAGGTTTCGTTGCTTTTACGAAAGGTTTCTAAGTACTTCAATAGATTCATTTTTTTTAAAGATTTAAATTTAAGTTATACTTTTTTTAAAAATAGGTTGAATTAAGGAGGCCCTTCTTTGAATAAAATTTATCCAAACCAGCCCATTATTGGTGTGGGTGCGGTCATAATTCGCAACGGTAAGCTCCTTCTTGAACAAAGGAAAGCCAATCCTGGAAGAGGAAAGTGGAGTGTTCCAGGTGGTGTAGTTGAATTGGGTGAGAGCTCCAAGCAAACAGTGATAAGAGAAGTTAAAGAAGAAACTAACCTAATAGTGGAGGAGCCTACCCTTATTGATGTCGTTAATTATATCGTTTTGGATGAAAAAAGGAAGGTAAAATATCATTTTTTAATAGTTGAGTATTTTATGAAACTTAAAGGTGGAACGCTTAAAGCTGCAGATGACGCTGCAGAATTGAGATGGGTTTCATTTGACGAAGTAAAAAACTACGATTTAATAAAAAGTTTCAGGGAATTCTTTCAAAAAAATTTACAGGTCCTAGAAAAACTTGACTCTTCTAGCGTGCTTATGTGAGTGAGTGCATTCATAAAAAATTATGGTAAGATGAAATTGAATACTGGCGCGTAAGGTTAAGGGATGCTTATCATCTTAAAGGCTTTCTTAAGTATGGTTTCCATAATTTTATGATGTTTCCTTTCATCGTCAGCAATGTGTTTAAACAACTCTTTTATAGCTTCGTCATTTGTCTTTTTTATTTCCTTCTCCACATGCTTCAGCATTTTTGTTTCAACTGTTATGTGCTTAACTAACTCTTTTTTAGCGGTTAGGGCATCAACATAATTGCGTGTTTCTTTCCCCCAAAATTTTATAGAAGGATCTTCTGGCTCAACTTGTTCCAATAAATCCAACATGGTCTGTAAAATCTTGGCGTGTTTTTCCGTGTCAAACCTCATCTCAGCTAAAAACAACTTCGCTGCTAAGTTGGCAACAATTTCTTCTAATTCCAAAATTCTTTCATGCGTGTTTTTTTCCAATTCAATTTGAGCTTTAATCATATCAATTAAATCGCTTTCAAACATAATCTTTCCTCAAATGTCTTATGATATTATAATCTTATTATTAAACTGTTATAATGGTCAAGATTTTACCTACATAGAAGAGGAAAGAATTGTTGACATACACCGTACCACAATGCATATGTTGGCATTCAAATCATTAATTATTCTGTGGCTTCAATCTTGAAACTCTTTGAACATGAAGCTAAGACCATCTTCTCTAAGTATAAAATACCAACTCCCACTGGAGAATTAGTTACTTCTTCATCACGGGTTCTTGAGCTAGCCTCCAAAATCAACGTTCCAGTCGTTATCAAAGCGCAAATCCTTGTGTCTGGAAGAGGAAAAGCGGGGGGAATACTTTATGCAAACTCGCTGGTGGAAGCTGAACTTGTAGCGAAGAAGTTATTGGGTGCGGAAATAAAGGGTTTCAAAGTTCAAAGTGTTTTGGTGGAAGAAAAATGTGTTATCAAAAGGGAACTATACTTTAGTATAGCGGTTGATCGTTCAAATCGATCTTATGTAGCAATCGCTTCTCCTGAGGGTGGGATTGAAATAGAAGAGGTTGCAAAGGTTGCACCGAAAAAAATAATAAAATTTTTCATTGATTCGCTGCTTGATTTTGATCTTCATCAAGCACACCAAATCGCCAAAAAACTAGGTTATTCTGGAAGTCAAATGCAAAATCTCGCTATGATTCTTCTTAAATTGTATAATGTTGTGATAGATTTTGACGCGGAATTGGCTGAGATTAACCCCCTCATTGAGACGCCTGAAGGAACCTTCATTGCAGTAGACTCTCGCATAATATTAGATGACAATGCTTTGTATAGACATCCAGAGTTTAAAAGACGGTTGACAGAGAATGGGAAATCTGAATTTTCAACTTTGGAGTTGGAGGCTCACAAAAAAGGATTATCATATGTGACGCTTGATGGAAACATCGGTGTGATTGGGAATGGTGCAGGATTAGTGATGGCCACGTTAGACACTATTCAATTATTTGGTGGAAGCCCAGCAAACTTTCTTGATGTTGGTGGAGGTGCCTCAGCTGAAGAAATGGCTTCAGCTCTCAACATTGTTTTTTCTGATCCAAGAGTTGATGTTGTTTTAATTAACATTTTAGGTGGGATCACTCGCTGCGACGAGGTGGCTAGAGGAATTCTTATGGCAAGGGGGCGAGTTAATTTTCTTAAACCTGTGGTGGTTAGGTTGATGGGAATAAACGAGGAGGACGGAAGACTCATCCTAAAGGAAGGGGGAATTCAAATATTAGACAGCATGGAGGAGGCAGCAAAAAAGGCCGTTGAGATTGCAAAAACAGGAGGTTAATTGTTGGGAATTCTAGTTGGTGAAGAGACAAGAGCCATTGTTCAAGGAATAACGGGAACTCAAGGCAGTTTCCAGACTAAGCTGATGATAAATTATGGAACTAAAATTGTTGCGGGCGTAACTCCCGGAAAAGGCGGAACTAAGGAACACAAAGTCTCAGTTTATAATACAGTAGAAAAAGCTGTGAAAAATCATGATGCCAACACCTCAATAGTCTTTGTTCCCGCCCGCTTCGCTGCAGACGCTGTCCTCGAGGCCATAAAAAGTGACTTGAAAAACATAATTGTCATCACCGAACATATTCCAGTAAAGGATTCAATAGAGATCATGGCAATGGCAAAGAAGTATAATGCTACTATTGTTGGTCCCAATACACCAGGGATCATCACTCCAGGAGAATGTAAGCTTGGAGTCATGCCCTCGAGTATTTTTAAGTCGGGAATTGTAGGGATCGTGTCTAGGAGCGGCACTCTAACATACGAGATTGCTGCTCGAATTTCAGTAAAAGGGATGGGGCAATCGACTTGCATCGGGTTGGGGGGCGATCCAGTTGTTGGCTTGAACTTTGTTGAAGTTTTAAAGATGTTTGAGGAAGATCATCAAACGAAAGCTGTTGTTTTGATTGGTGAGATTGGTGGAAACTTGGAGGAATTAGCCGCTGATTTTGTAAATAAGAAGGGATACTCTAAGCCTTTGGTTACCTTTGTGGCTGGAAGAACCGCACCTCCAGGAAAAAGGATGGGACATGCCGGCGCTATTATTATGGGTGAAGCTGGAACTGCACAAAGCAAGATTGAAGCCTTTCTTGAGGCTGGTGTTGAAGTAGCTGAAAAACCTAGTGATGTAACAAAAATGTTGCTTAGATCTTAGATTTTCTTTTTGAACTCTCCCATGCTTCGTATACCGAGTGTTGAAAGGTTACCAATACGAACTCTCATTAGGTGTTTCCTTGCTGCTTTATAACACGCTATTACTTGCTTCAAGGATGTGATTGGTAGATCTGTCATCATAAAGCCTGGATGAAACACAAGGAGGCTGTAGGGCATCTCTGGGTTGAGATTGGCGATGAATTCAGCTATTTTTAGCTAGCTAGCTTATAAACATGACGTTGGACGAAGCTAAGGTAATCCTCAACAGATTCACATCACACGGCTCAATTCCCGAACCCCTAAGAGTCACCCGCCTTATAGCAAGAGCCATAGTTAATTCACAGCTCAATGTAACTAGAATTTAGTATGTTTTTAAGTGGAATCACTCATGTTCTTCTCTATTAAGTTGTAACAGTCTTTTAACTTCTTCATCGCTATTCTGTGGAAAATCCCTGTAGAATTGTCCTATGGCAAAGAAATGTTCTGGAATAGAAATACAGACAACGCGATCAGCATCCCTTTTCAACTCTTTTATGGTTGAGGGTGGAGCGACGGGGGTAGCAATTACAATTGATTTAGGATCTTTCTTACGGATTGAAGCCAAAGCAGCCTTGATAGTAGCACCAGTCGCTATACCATCATCCACGATAATAACGACACGCCCCTTTAGATTCGGATAAGGGATGTCTCCCCTGTAGAGTTTTAGTCTACGCGTAATCTCTAAACGTTGTCTATCGCACTCCTCTTCAATGTAGCTTTTTGGTACTCCCAAATACTCGACTAGTCTGTGATCAAGCATGATGGTTCCGTCCTCAGTAACTGCTCCAATGGCTAATTCTGGATTTTGGGGTGCTCCTATCTTTCTGGGAACTATGATGTCTAGGTGGAGTCGAAGCTTATGTGCCACTTCATAACCCACAATAACTCCTCCTCTGGGAATAGCTAAAACTATGGCATCTCCCCCAGCATAATCTTTCAATGTTGAGGCCAGCCTCTTCCCAGCATCCACTCTATCAGAAAACATTTACTCAACCCACGTATCTTTTTCCATCAATTATTATTAACGTGTTGTCCTTTACTTCAAAGTTTTTATGGTCTAGGCTGGATTTAGAATGTTCATTTCTTTTTCCTTGCTTTATCACCAAAACGTTTTTATTCTCAAACCATGTTGGCTTGAGGGATATTTATGAACCGAAATACTTACGTCTTAATATTTATCGCGGCTCTTGTTGGTATATCAAATGGGATATACCTGTTTATTTATCCATTTTTTCTAGGTGATCTTGGGATTTCATTTGGGGATATGGGTATAATCTTCTCAGTGGCTGCTGTGGTTATGGCTGTCCTCGGAATAATCCTTGGATGGTTATCCGATTTATCAGGGAGGAAAAAATATTATAGTTTTTCTATTTCCTTAGGATTTTTAACCACTTTTTTAACGCCAATACTACATAGATTCTGGGAATTGATGGTTGTCAAAATTTTTCGGGACACTGCTAATTCTTTACGTATGGCTCTCCATCCTACTTTAATATATGACTACACAAAAAAAGGATTCACTCGCCTTTTAGCAAGAACGCAAGGTCTCACTTCATTAATGGCTGCGATTGGTACGTTTGCTTCTGTTTATTTGCTGTCATCTTTCGGTTATAGTGGATCCTTTTTTATATCGAGTATAGTTATTTTGGGTGCAACTACTATCTTTGTATTGATTTACACTGAAAAAACAAGGGAAACTAGACGTGTAACCTTTTCGGGATTGCGAAGTGCTTTCACTTGGAATATTCCTCGAAACTTGAAATTTATTGCAGGAAG
>JAGLRI010000039.1 GCA_023136395.1 Candidatus Bathyarchaeota archaeon
CCCCTCGCATATGGACGGGTGCAAAGGTAAAATGGGTGAGAAAAGAAATGTTGTTTTGTATTTAGATGGTGAGCTGGTTAGAAAAACGAGAGAATTAGGATTTAATCTTTCTAAAATGTTTGAAAACCAATTAAAACATTTAATTAACCATTTTTACAGTGTTAATACCCAAAATAACAGTGAAAAAAATGTTGTTTGGTGCGGGGGACGGGACTTGAACCCGCGCAGGCCTATGCCAACAGGTCCTAAGCCTGTCTCCTTTGACCAAACTCGGACACCCCCGCATTGCTTTCTATTGTATTTTTGTTGAATTAGTCTCAACTTAATGTTTTTTAAGTGTTAATGATTCGTTTACAATAGGTAAGCCAACAACGCTTCCCCATTCTGTCCAAGAACCGTCATAAACTTTCACTCTCGAATATCCAAGAATGTAACGCGCAATGAACCATCCCATTGATGCACGATGACTCAACCTGCAGTAAAAAACGATTTCTTTCTCAGGAGTTGCTCCTCGACTGTAAAACGATTCACGAAGTTCATTTACCGGTTTAAAAATTTCATCTTTATTAATAAATTCACCATAATAAAGATGCTTAGCACCCGGGATGTGACCTTTTTTTTCAGCTCCATAATCGAATTCCGTCCACTTCGGAGAGACTCTTTCACCCATAAATTCTTCTGGTGTCCTTACATCCAATAAAACCCGATCTAGATTGTTCAAACCGGCTAAAATCCCGTCTCGTCCGATTCGACTGCTCTCATCGATAGATCTAATCGGATAACTCGTCGCTTTAATTTTGGGGATATCCGTTTTCATTGGTCGTTTTTCTTTTATCCATAAAGTACGGTTTCCGTGGAGAATTTTAGCCTTTGAATGACCCCTCATTGTACATACCCAAAAAGCATAATGAGCAAATTGACATGCATTGCTATAAAAAATGATGGTGGTCTCATGAGCGATTCCACTTTTTTCCATCAAATTAGAAAAGGCTTTTGGCGATATGAATTCACGCATAGTTGGGTCCCATAAGGTTTCTTTCCACGGCCAGTAGATTGCACCAGGAATGTGCCCCTCGAAATATGCTTTTGGGTTTTTCATATCACTCACCTCAATAATCCGAATTGAAGGATTATCTACATTTTCCGTTAACCTATGAGTGCTGACTAATTTTTCAGTTTTTCCATGACATTCCATAAATTTTTCCCTTTTACATAGTGAATGTACAAATAGGTGTATTCCAACAAATAAAAATATGATTTTATCTGTAATACCTATTATAGTATAGTATATGGTTAAAGTAACGTTTTTTGGTGGAGTCAACGAAATTGGGGGCAATAAGGTTCTTTTAGAAGACTTAGATGTCCGAATTTTTCTTGATTTTGGGGAATCGTTCACTTTCGGTGCAAAATATTTTACGAGTTGGCTTTCTCCGAGATCCATTAACGGATTAGGAGATTATTTTGAGTTTGGGTTGTTACCAAAGATCCTGGGAGTGTACGCAAAGAAACAGTTAGCATTCACTGATCTCCCATATTGTGAACCGAAGATTAATGCTGTTTTTTTATCTCATGCCCACGTAGATCACGTAAACCATATTCAGTTTTTACATCCAGAAATTCCTCTATATCTTGGTGTGGGTACCAAACTTTTTTTGGAGACGATGGAGGAAACCAGTGGTTTCCGAAGTTATGGCGAACATCAGTATCGAACTTTTCGAACTGGCGATAAAATTAAGGTTGATAACTTAGTGATTGAACCCATTCATGTTGATCATTCTATACCTGCCGCTTACGGCTTCTTAATTCACACATCGGAGGGTGCAATCGTTTACACTGGTGATCTTAGAGTTCACGGTCCTAGGAGAGATATGACTGAAGAGTTTGTTAAAAAAGCAAGTGAATCTGAACCTATAGCTATGATCTGTGAAGGCACCAGAATGGTTGAGAAGGAAAAAAGAAAAAATTATTCTGAGAAAAAAGTCAAAGAGCTAAGTGACAAAATTGTTTCTTCAACTGATAAAATTGTTTTTGTTACTCGTTACAGTCGAGATATGGATAGATTTCGAAGTCTATATAACGTAGCTAAAAATAACGAGAGAAAAATTGTTGTTTCCCCAAAAACCGCTTATCTGCTAAACAAAATTGTGCAAGACAAACGACTCGATCTCCCTGATCCTTTGAAGGACAATAACGTTCTAGTTTATTATAAACGGAAAAAAACTGGTGAATTCAAAGAAAACGACTATTATATTTGGGAAAGAATATTCATGGATAATATGGTGACTCACGAGTTTATACATAAAAACCAAAACCACTTAATTATGGATTTGAATTTCTACCAGTTTGCTGAGTTAAACGATATTAAACCAGCTCCGGGTAGTCATTTTATCCATAGCATGAGTGAACCTTTTAGTGAAGAAGACATTGAAGATCAGGTTATGCACAATTGGCTAACCCATTTTAAAATGTCATTTCATCAACTACATGCTTCAGGACACCTAAATAAAAAAGAATTAACTGAGATAATAAATCACATCAATCCAAAGAAACTCTTTCCAATCCATACAAAAAATCCACAATTGTTCAAAAAAGTAAGCAATAACGTTCAAACAATAGAATGCAAAAAAGAATATACAATATAATAACAAGCACACGATGTTTATACTTCGAATCTTAGTTGTTTAATAGAATTTTCGATAGATACTATCGGTACATACACTGATTTCGCAAGTCTTACATATACCAAAACTGACAAAATTGAAGCTTGAGCGATGAGGTATTTCAGAAGTGGTAGAGGATAAAAAGTTCTTAGGAAAATTGAAGAGAACACTATCAAACAATTTCTGGCGGTTCTATTCAAGATTCTCCATTTTATTAGGCCTTTATTTATTTATGATGAGTGTTTTTTTCAAAAAAAACATATTTAGTGGGTTTATCGGGTTATGGGCGGTTTATGTAGGATGTGATGTTGCTTTAACTAAAAAGGTGTAACTTGTTCTAATTAAAAAACTTCATGGACGATTAATGTTTTTCAAGGTTTACACTTTAACTCTAAAAACTTCTCTAATATTTGTTTCAAGAATGATGTATTTCATAAATTGCTAAACAACTTTCCTACGCCATAAAAAGTTCTTTCTTATGTTTGAATGCTTTCCCCAAGTCTTTTATTAACATCTTAAATTATATAATAGAATAATATTAAAAGTATTGAACACAAATATCCAAATAGTTCATGAAGGAGGTGAAAGAATGGCTAAGTGCTCTCAATGTGGTAGCGCGGTTTCAACCCCAATAAAGGAATGGGATGTAGGACCAAAACTTCATGTTAAACTATACGAATGCTCATCTTGTGGCAAGAAATTCCGAGAATACGGAAAATGACATCCTTCTAGCTTTATCGACGGATGCATGAAAAAAAGTAAAAATAAAAGCTATAAAATTCACTTTTCCAAGTGTGTTAAAAACTTTTTTAAAACATATTTATCCCTATTTTTTAAAACTATTTTTATTATAAACGTTTTCTTTATTCTCATAGAAATATTTTAAAACTTAAGTATTGTAACGAATCTGGGTAACATCAGTCAGAGCCTCGGTGGCTTAGCCTGGTTAAAGCGTCTGCTTGGTAACCCAAATCCAAAGAGCAGAAGATCGCGGGTTCAAATCCCGCCCGAGGCTCCATTTAATTATCACACTCAAATTATGCTCTTAGTGCCATCCAATAGAAGAAAAACATTTCAGAGATTGAGTGCTGTTGTCAAATAGAGGAATATAAGAACATGCGCGTGCAATTCTGTGACAGCTTGTAATGCAGATGCATATGAATAAACAAAGACTAGTAGAGAGGAAACATGATGAGCCACAATAGTTCAGTTGAAAAAAGAGCTAATAGGTTAATCTTGGAAAAGAGTCCATATCTACTCCAGCATGCTTATAATCCCGTTGATTGGTATCCGTGGGGTCCTGAGGCTTTTAAGAAAGCCAGAACTGAGGACAAGCCGATTTTCTTGTCCATAGGTTATTCGACATGCCATTGGTGTCACGTGATGGAAAAGGAGTCCTTTGAAGATCCGGAGGTAGCCAAACTTTTGAATGAAACCTTTATATCCATAAAGGTAGATCGAGAAGAAAGACCAGACATAGATGCTACATACATGAAAGTTTGTCAAATGATGACCGGCAGTGGCGGATGGCCTCTCAACATCATTATAACGCCGAACCAGAAGCCCCTCTTTGCAACCACCTACATTCCCAAGGAGGGTAGATTTGGTAAAATTGGGATGAAGGAGCTCATCCCGCGCATCAAAGAGCTTTGGCAGTCCCGCCGACACGAGCTAGAGAGTTCAGCAGAAAGAATCATTTCCATTTTAAAAGAGCAAGCCACGTCTGGCATAGATCGCGGGGAGGAATTAGGTAAATCCGCTTTGGATGAAGCGTTTGTGTATCTTTCATCGAGATTCGACGAACTTTACGGGGGCTTCGGAAAAACTCCCAAGTTTCCTTCAGCTCACAACTTGAGTTTTCTACTTCGTTACTGGAAGAGAAGGGGCTACCGAAAAGCTCTGAATATGGTGGAGAGAACCCTCAGAGCAATGCGGCTTGGGGGAATATACGACCACATAGGCTTTGGATTTCATCGTTACTCAACAGATTCAAAATGGCTCGTTCCACATTTCGAAAAGATGCTATATGACCAGGCTATGTTAACAATCGCTTATTTAGAAACTTACCAAGCCACAGAAAAAGAAGAGTATGCCCAGACCGTTCGTGAGATACTCGCTTACGTTCTACGGGATATGACTGCTCTTAATGGCGGATTTTACTCAGCTGAGGATGCAGACAGTGAAGGCGAAGAAGGAAAGTTCTATATCTGGATCGAAGATGAGATAAAGCGTTTACTTCCCAAGAAAGAGGTTGAGCTTGTAACAAGAATCTTCAACATTGAGACGTATGGTAACTTCGAAGACGAATCCACAAGAAGAAGAACTGGAAAAAACATATTATACATGAGAGACTCTCTACCAGCGGTTGCCTCTAAGCTAGGAATACCCCTAATAAAGATTAGCAAGCGTCTAGAGGACGCGCTACAATGCCTCTATACTGCTCGAGAAAAACGCATCCATCCTAATAAAGATGACAAGATTCTAACTGACTGGAACGGATTGATGATTGCGGCACTTGCTAAAGCAGCTAGCGTCCTCAGTGAAGAAGTCTATTTAACTGCTGCTAAAAAAGCAGCTAACTTCATCATTTCGAACATGACTAGCCCTGAAGGACGGCTGTATCATCGTTACCGCGATGGGGAACCCGCAATAACGGGGTTCTTGAATGACTATTCCCTCTTCATATGGGGTCTAATTGAACTTTATGAAGCAACCTTCGAGGCAAGCTATCTGAAAAATGCTATTACGCTAACCGAAGTCATGATGAAGCATTTCTGGGACAATGAAAAAGGAGGTTTTTATTTCACAGCAGACGACGCAGAGAATGTTCTCATCCGCGAAAAATTAATATATGATGGTGCTTACCCCTCTGGCAACTCAATAGCAGCGTTAAACATGATTCGCCTCAGTCGAATGACAGCAAATCCGGAATTCGAAGAGAAAGCAACACAGATTTTTCAGGCATTTTCCAACATTGTTTCGGAAACACCTGCAGGTTATACCCAGCTTATGGTTGCACTAGATTTCGCTTTGGGCCCTTCTTTCGAAGTCGTTATTGTCGGGAACTCACAATCAAAAGACACAAAAATCATGCTTAAAGCTATAAGAGATAAGTTCATACCAAACAAAGTTCTGCTTCTCATACCATCAGAAGTACAGGAGCCAGAAATAACCAATCTAGCTGAGTACACACGACATCTAACTATCCAAGAGGGAAAAGCCACAGCTTACGTCTGTCAAGATTACGAATGTAAACTTCCAACTATCGACATAGAAAAGGCTATTAGTTTATTGAATGCGAAGAACAAAGTTGCATAGCTTTCTTTTGTAAAAATGAATGTGCTGATTGTATTCAGCGGCAAATCTAAAAGTGATTTTTTAGTTCTAAGCTGCCCGCGCTAGAGATGTAGTACTGGTTTGCTCACAAATGTACTAAAACACAGTCAAAATCTCATTCATTAACCTTCTAACATTATCAAGACGCCTCTCATAATTGAAACTTGTACCAAAAATATTCATCAACTTCTCACCATTGAATAAAAATGAATACTTCAACCTAATTTGCGTTTTTTAGAAGTAATTGGAGCTCGAAAAAAAGAAATTAATAAGATACACAAAAACTATGATTATATCTCTGTATTAATACAAATTGTAACGATAAACCTTTTACTTCTTGTTTTCTTCCTATTATTTATATATGACGTGGAAAAATCATAATCTTTATTGAGGGTTGGTTGTGTCTTTACTTTCTGATTATTGGCCGTATTTGACGGTTGGAGCTATAGCTGTTTTTTTCGCTTTTATAATTCTTCTGCTCTCAAAGGTTAGAAAAAAAGAGGAAGATCCTCTTGAACCTAAATTAGAGGATAAAGAAAGATGGCCTCTAACTGTGAAGCACAGTATAACGACTAGTGAGGTTAAGAGATCTCGGGATGAGCTAAGATTATTGGAATTAGAAAGGGAAATTGTTAGTTATGCTATACGGCGCCTTTATGAAGCTGAAGCAGAAGGAAAAATAAGCGAGGGTGAGCGGAACCGCTTAGCAAGTGAATATCGAGATAGAATGACTAGAATAAAGGACACAATCTCAAGAAGTGGATCAATAGTGGCACTACACGAACTGGAAACAATGCAGAATGATTTCCTTAAATCGTTCAGTGAACATTTCAGTAATTTAAACCAAAAAATTGAAGATCTTAGGTCCCGTCTCGAGATTAAGCAAGTTGAAGAAGTACCTGCTTCCCTCCTTAGCCATCAACCTACAGCTGCTCCTAAACCGGGGAAGGAAGAACCGAGTCTCCCTCCCACCACACAAAAGACTGAGGCTGAGGAAAGGATAGATAAAATAAGGGCAGAGATAGAGAAGGTTCTTGAAAGGCTAGAGCAGATTGAGACTGAGGAATAAGAACATGAGCTGGAGGGAAAACGCAAAAAAGAGAGCTGCTCTAGAAGCAACTAAGCTTCTTAAAGACGGCTTTGTAGTTGGATTGGGAAGTGGAAGCACCGTTACTTACGCCATCAAAGGGATGGGAGAAACGATCCAACAGAAAGGTTTACAACTTTTCGGGGTTCCAACTTCTTATCAATCCTTAATGCTAGCTGTAGAGAACGGTATTCCCATAACAACTTTATATGAATACCAACAACTCGATCTGGATATAGACGGTGCGGACCAGATTGACAGAAAATTAAACCTGATCAAGGGCATGGGTGGAGCTTTGATGCGAGAAAAAATCGTTGCATCCGCAGCGAAAAAATTTGTGATAGTTGCAGATGAAACAAAACTGGTGGAAAGGTTAGGGACTAACCATCCAGTACCCATTGAAGTTTTTCCTTTTTCCCTTCCCACGGTCAATTTAAAACTTCAGGAAATTGGAGGAACCCCTATTTTACGAGAGGCTAAAAACAAAGTTGGTCCCACCATTACAGATAATGGTAATTTCGTTGTTGACGTAGATTTTGGGGTGATTGAAGAACCTAAAAATTTGAATCTACAGCTCAAATCAATCCCTGGAGTAATTGAAACTGGTTTGTTCCCTGAAATGGCAGACATTATCTATATTGGTAAGCCAACCACGGTTCAAGTACTCAAGAAAAAACAATGACGACAAATATACTGTTAAATTTATGAAATAATTAATTAAAATGAAGCCGGGGTAGCCTAGTCTGGCTAGGGCGCCAGACTCATGATCTGGAGAGCATCTCTCTAACAAAGGGGCCCACAAGTCGCGGGTTCAAATCCCGCCCCCGGCATATACTTTATTGATGCAAAAACCGCCATAACATGGAAAAGATAATACCTTTCTATACAATCACTTAAATGATTCACAATATGAAGACAAACATAATTTACCCCTTAAAAAAGATAGCATATTGGAATCCTACTAAAGCTATAAAAACGCTTAGAAGAAATCAAAATAAGTTTTAATAGTCATAGTCTTCTTCGAAGACGTAAGCCTCGGTGGCTCAGTCTGGTAGAGCAACGGCCTTGTATGGAGTCAAAGATAGCCGTCGGTCGCGGGTTCAAATCCCGCCCGGGGCTCCATCTAAACTATGAAGTAATCTAAATGTATTCTAAATAATTAATTACCGTTTTAACCTTCAATAATTAGGTAATTTAAATTCTGACATCGTCAAGTTACGTTATTGTTTTAACCTTAACGCGCCTTTAGTTTCTAAACTCTTTAGACCGAAAGTGTTATCGCTCCGATAATAATCATATAGAAGAGACCTCGGAGGATACCTCACGTAATAATCTATGGATTCAATCAAAAAATGTGTTCATTCCGAGGCACCTTTGTGAGGGGCCGTCGGCTAGTTTGGTTGAGGCTTGATGGCTTGGGACCATCAGACGGGAGAGATACCCGAATTCAAATCTCCCCGGCCCCACCAAATAAACTCGTTTTTACTTATTTCTTTATCATTTTCTAGCGCTTATGTTTAGTTACTTATCCTGTTATACTTTGCAATTCTCTCTGCGAACCGCTCAGGCTCTTCTACGGCTTCTCCATCCCACAACAGATATGGGAGCGCCCAAGCATCCGTGAAACTTGACGCTTGTATTCCGGATCTGCTAATCATCCTTAAGTTTACATCAAAATAATCTAAATGTTCATTCATTGGTCCAGACGCTAGAATAATGTTAAAGCTAACATACCCCTCTTTGTAATAGAATTGTAAGACCTTCGATACACCTTCAGCTAATCCAAGCCACTCCTTGTCGTTTAACTCTAACAAGTTGGATTTGCCTCTGACTATCGCTTGAACTTCATTTAAGCCTCTCAAGGGTGCAAACGGAACAAGCCACTCTACATTATTTATTCTAAACAATGATCGTTCTCCAGTTTTTTCTTTAGATATTAAGTCTAGCCAATAGCTGGATTTATTGTCTTTGTAGTAAGCTTTACTTTTTTCAAGCATTAACTTGACTAAATAGAAGGGTCTATCCCTGGCTAACACTTGCATATGAGGATGAATTATGGAAGAACCCGCTGGTGGCAAGTAATTGAAAATGAAGACGGGAAAACGTATAGAAGGTTCAACTTCGTTGAGTCTCTTTAGATAAGCTAAACCCCCTTTTAAACCATCAAAAACCAATTTAGGTGTAAAATCATCAAGTTTTAAAAAATGTTCTTTAGATAAAACCACTAGAATGCTTCTTTCCGCGTGACCTAATAAATTCGGAATAACTACGGCCTCGCCAATAAAGATTCTGCCTTCCTTAAGAAAATCTTGCAAGAACATAGGTGTTTTGTTTTTAACGCGTTCTGGACAAAAAGGACAATTTCCCCTTGACTTCTCAATTAAGGAGTTAAGTAATTTCTCGTCTGAAACTAAGAATTTATTGATATAATTTAACATTCCTTTTATGACCGTTGTGTTACGACCAGTTAGGGGGTCAGTTCTATACTCAAAGGTCACAATGTCTTCTTCAAAATTCTTCAAC
>JAGLRI010000004.1 GCA_023136395.1 Candidatus Bathyarchaeota archaeon
AGTCAAAATTAAAGTCAAAGGTGAAAGAAAGTCTGAAATCGAGGAGAGAATCTTCAAAGAAAGATTGCATGGTTTCAAAATTGATCCTTCTATCAAAAGTGCAAAAATCAGAAAATTTTTGAAAAATAAACTGATGGGTAAAAAAGGCACAGAACTAGCACATAACTTACTTGACGTTCTCAGAGTGGAAAAGAGAGAGGGAGAAACAAACACCGATTTCCGGAGTAGAGTTTTGAAAGGCGTGTTGGAAGTAACCCAACTGGAGGACAAGGCATGATTATCAATCAATTGACATTACAAAACATAAGAAGCTACTCAGATCATAAGCCCATAACGTTTACGCCAGGGACAATATTATTCCATGGCGACGTTGGTTCTGGTAAATCAACCATATTGTTAGCGATTGAATTTGCCCTATTTGGGTTGGGAGACGTAGAGGGAAGTCATCTTCTTAGAGGAAACATGAAAGAGGGTTGCATTCTCCTCGAATTTAAAGTCAATGGAAAAGAATACAAAGTATTTCGGTCACTCGTCCGCAAAAGAAAATATGTACGGCAAGGAGAGGGTTACATTGTTGAAGATGGCGTCCGAACGGATTATTCTGTCAGTGAGATGAAGGAAAGGATTCTTGAGATATTAGATTTCAAAGAACGACCACAGCCAAAAACTAGTTCACTAATATTTCGTTATGCTGTATTCACACCCCAAGAAATGATGAAAGAAGTGCTTTTCCAAAATGTTGATAGAAGACTGGATACGTTGAGGCGTGCATTTGGTATCGAGGATTATAGCATTGTACGGAATAACGTAGAGGTATTACGAGGACATCTCAGAGAGAATATAACTTACATACGTGGACAAACGAAGGACCTAGACGATAAGAGAAGTAACTTACAATCAGAAGAAACAAAACAGAAAACGTTTAAAGAGGAATTGAAAAGACTCTCCAAAGATTTTAGAGCGATTGACAATCAACTCAAAACTTTGAAAAAAAGAATTACAACTTTAACCAAGAAAAAAGATAAAGTTCTTAGACTCGAATCTGACGTTTCTCATCTACAAGAAAAAATCAGTTCAGAACAAAATAATCTTGAACTATTAACTGGAGACATCAATACATTAAGAAAAGAAAAACAGGAAGCTGAAACTGCTAAACTATCGATAGAAAAATTGAAGCCGAAATATGACGAATTCAAGAAATTATCGAAACAAGTGAATCGTCTAGAAAAAATCGATGAAGAGTATCGAAGTGTGAAGTCGCTTATTGACCTGTTAGAAGTAGCGATTGGTAAAACAAAAGAAAGTCTCAAATCGAATATCAAAAAAGCAGATAAAGAAGTTAAAAGGTTGCAAGCAGAAGTTCACAAAACAAAACCTGATTTAGATAAACTTTCTACACTTAGAAAAGAATCAGGAATAATAAAGAGGAAATTGAAAAAACTACCTTCATTGTCGAGAAAAGTCATTAAATTAAAACAACAGCGGTCAAGTTTAGATACAAAAGTTGCTGGTCTAAAAACGGAGTTAAATAAAAACGAACTGGAATGGAATAACATTGGAACAATAGGAGCAGGTGCCCCTTGCCCGAGATGTCATCAGGAATTAACTGTAGAGCATTTTATGAAATTAACGGAACTATACGCGGGAGAAATAACAGAACTTGGTACCCAAATAAAGAAAATTGAACAAGACATACCCGATTTAGAGGGTGAAATATCTTCACTTGAAAAAAGGCAAAGTGCCTTGGAAGGAGATCGAGCACAATTAACAAAGCTGACGCAGTCCATAGCTACCATAGAAGAAAAGAAACGAAGTTTAAAACAAAAGGAAAGAGACATCGCTCAAAAAATAAAGGCTTTGCAAAAAGATAAAGAAAATCTTGACAATGAAAATTTTGCATCTACTGAAAGGAAAAATCTAGCAAAAGCTAATAGAAGATTACAAAAATTTGAACCTAAAAAAACATTTTTTGATGAACTTAAAGAGCAGTTGAAAAAACACCGGGACGCAGAAATTGAAAGGTTATATACAGAAAATAAACAGATTGCTGGTCGATATAAGAACATTTTGAAAGAAATGAAAACTAAGAACCAGAGACACAAAACATTAGAGCAGCAAATTTTGGCTGACAATAAGAAACTGGCTTCAATGAAAACGAAATATGATGCTGAGAAAACTGTACTTGAACAACTCAAAGAATTAGACGTAAAAAGAGATTCAGTAGAACATGATTGGAAATCGATGAACGGCGATGTTTTCGGAAAAAAGGTTGAAATTAAAACACAGAGCCAAAGGATAAACGACTTAAAAACAGAA
This sequence comes from Candidatus Bathyarchaeota archaeon, assembly GCA_023136395.1. Taxonomy (GTDB): domain Archaea; phylum Thermoproteota; class Bathyarchaeia; order Bathyarchaeales; family Bathyarchaeaceae; genus JAGLRI01. Next base: position 2,317 of record JAGLRI010000004.1, read on the forward strand.
ATTTCAGACAAGGAGACTCTCCTTTACCAACGTGATTTATATCGTGAATACTTGGTTTGGGTGGATGAAAACTTTACACCCGCCACTGAGGATATAGAAAGACACGTTATGGCTAGTATAAGAGAAGACTTCGATGAACTCTTTCAACGATGGTTTAGTCTGTTGATGGAGACTGGAGATATTACTGTTCGAATCGATGATAACTTTACTCCATTTATAGAGCAAAACGGGTATGAATTAGATGTAAAAAGTCTGAGTGGTGGAGAAAAGACTTCTGTTGCTTTAGCTTACCGATTGGCTCTCAATGTAATGGTGAAGAGAGTTTGTGAGGCCATGCACAGTAACCTACTAATGCTTGATGAACCAACTGATGGATTTAGTAACGAACAATTAGTTAGAATGAGAGACATTCTTGATGAATTGAACTGTGAACAGGTTATCATGGTTTCTCATGAAAGAGAATTAGAAGGATTTGTCGATAAGATATACCGAGTGCAAAAAGAAGCGGGAATATCAAGTGTAATAGAGGCGTAATTTGTGCGTGCGCAAAATTTCTGAAATTATCTCGCCCTCGATGATCATATTGATTTTCCAAAGATGTAAAGGGCCCGCTACAAATTTAATTTGGGTACCTGAGTTCACCACTTATTAATGTGCAAAATTATTCTCAAGCTAGCTAGCTACGTGCAACTTTAAGCTTCCCGTACGATCATCCTTTTTTTATCTAGCCCACATTTTTTTAGATTTGGGGAATTATTATATTCTGCGTCTTCCAAAATTTTACGATTTAAAATGTCAAATAAGAACCTCAATGGAAATAAATATGGGCCTAATAGGCCTAGTTTTAAATAAATTCTGTATACTTTCATTAGGAGGCTTCTCATTGGATGATGCGCTAAGGATGCAAAAAAGATATCGAACGATATTGCTTCTTGTTGCACTACTCGTTATGATGATAATTAGTATTTATCAATACTCTTGGTCCCTCTTTGCATATCATATTCAAAGTGAACTCGGGTGGAATCTCCCTGCTGTGGGATTGACTTTTACCATCTTAACTTATGCCTCTACATTCATTCAACCATTCTCTGGCTGGATAGCGGATCTCCACGGTCCTAGAAAAGTTGCTCTCTTAGCTGCTTTTCTGATTGGAATCGGGTTTATTTTATCTTCTTCCGCTTCTACCCCCGGAAGTTTATCTCTTTTTTATGCGTTGGGAGGACTAGGCGTCGGAATACTCTACGGTGTTTCAACGGCGGTTGCGATAAAATGGTTTCCCGAAAGAAGAGGCTTTGCCACGGGATTAGTCGTTTTTGGCTTCGGAGCAGGTACCGCCATTTTTAATTTGATCATTCAAGCTCTGCTGGAATCAGTAGGATTGAGAACAACCTTTCTATATATCGGCGTAACAATGCTTGTAGTCACGGTTCCATCTTCTCTCTTGTATAAATATCCAACGGACGAATGGATTTCCCAGTTAGGCATTGATAAAAAGAGAGGTTTAAAACAATCTACTAATTATAAACCGTTAGACATTGTAAAGACGTATCAATGGTATTTAATCTACTTCTCCTTCTCCTTTATTGTTTCAATTGTTCTAATGTTTGGCGCTCAAATGAGAATGTTAGCCCAAGAATTTAATCTACCTCAAGAATATTTCAACTTACTTTTGATTCTTTTTCCTCTCGGAAACGGTCTGAGCAGGATCGCAGCCGGCGCACTCTCAGATAAAATCGGGAGAGAAAAAATTATGATGATTTTCTACATTTTCTTAGGTCTTTCCATACTTGGCTTAGTAAATTTTGGACACATTCCCGTAATCTTCCTCTCCATTGCAATCTTAGCAGCCATTTTGGGAGGATCTCCCTTCGCTCTATATCCTGCTCTTATAGGTGATTATTACGGCTCAAAATATGCTACAATTAATTACGGAATTACCTACACGGCTAAAGCATGGGGGGGATTAATCTCAGGATGGTTAAGCGGATACCTGGTATCTCAATTCGGTTCATACAAACTTCCCTTAATCATAGTTGCGCTATGCTGCTTGGTTGCTGCTGTATTATCTAACCCAAAAATGCTGAAACCTCCATAGCAACCCGACTCTATGGAGACACTATCTTATTTAATCTGCTTCAAATTTAGGTTCCGTGCTAAATGACCACGGGAAGGGCGTAGGTCGCTCTCGCTTATACAGTTCCAGCACTATCTTTCTAAGCTCAACATCTTTTTCAGTGAAGGAAGCGGACTCCTTCTGGAAGAGAACCGCTCTAAACGCGGAGAGCATTGCAGTGAGAGTGTCAGCACTCACCATCAATTCATCCCTTTCATCCTTACCCAGAGCAAGTTCCATTTCATCCCGTGATGGGGAAAATTTTTTAACACTAAATTCTTTGCTGAGATCTTTCTCTACCTCTTCGAGGTCTATTTTGTTCCACCATCTGAATCGAGTATAACGATACGGCTCGCTTAACTTCGCTAAGCCTTTACCTCTAAAATACGACCCACACCTCTTACATTGAAACATCTGAGCTTTTTTTCCACCCGCTAGTATCTTCCATCCATATTTGCGGGTTTCTACGCTTCCACACTTTGGACACGTCTTTTCACTCATTCCATCCATCCGTCCATCTAAATATACGTCTATCCTGTCATTTAAACTTTTCGAAGAAAGTAGAGAAACTTTTACAAAAAACTAAATCTCGAGAGTTTACAAAACGCACAGGCATGCATAAAAAACTTAAATATTCTGTACACCTAACAAAAGTTAGGGTGAGAATATGCCAAAATATATTCTTCTTTCCACTCTTACGTCTAAAGGAAGAGAAACCGTAAAAGATAGACCTGAAAGGATCAAAGAGGTTAACAAAGAGATAGAAGCTCTGGGTGCAAAAGTGGTTGAGCAATATGCAACATTAGGACCATACGACTTCGTCAATATCATTGAAGCAACGGATAACGAGGCTATCGTCCGCGTCTCGGTTGAATTAGGATCTCGAGGAACAATTCAGATTATAAGCATGCCCGCAATCACAACAGACGAGTTCATCGCTTCCATAAAGAAAATGTAAGTATCCAACCTTACTCTAAACCGCCTATTTTTTTTAACATTTCGCGAAAAAATTCAGCAACATCACGAAAAAAATTATAGTTTCCACCATATTAAAGTCACAGAAAGGCACACCAGCTAGTACTAACTTATGGATCTGGCAAACCAACACATTTTTAGCTATGGTTCAATACTCAATTTTATTTTTTATGATGTAATCATATACTCTTTTGGCGGTACCTTTCATTCCAAATGCATAAAAGAAGATTAATGCCTCCGCATACGCTTTTGCAGTTATTACTTTTTTTGTTTCTTCGTTAATTTCTTCTATTTTATGGAAAAATTCTTTTCCTGCATATTTGCTTTTACTAACAAACACTTCAGGATCTGAAACGCCTTCTTCTTTATATTTTTTAATAACCCAGCTGTAAATCTTGTGATACAGTGTGGGTTCAAAAATTTTCAATATTTCCCATACAAGAAGCATCCAGTACGTAGCAACGTTACCTTTTATTATTTTTCCCTTAGGAAATGTTGAAGAGATTACGAGCAGGGGCGTACCTGTGATGCCGTGTTGAGCAATACCTGTTTTGTAACCTTCTGCTCTAATGGCATCCGTTATTTCAACTGTTCTTTGAACGTTAATGCCTAAAAGAGGAATAATTTTTCCATCTTTGTCGACATTCACTCCGTGTTTAGTGCCATTTGCAATCGCCAAACAATCAAGTTCTATCCCATTCTTCTTCAAAGCGTCAATGAAATACAGGGCTTCTTCGACTTCAGTGAACTCTTTTATTCCAATTTCTCCCACCTCTCCCTCTCTGCCATATCGTTTATCACCCATCCTTTTTTTGATGTGATTAAACAACATGATTGAAACTCTGATTACCTCCTTAAGTTGGTCTCTGACCTTGGTTTTGCTTCTATCGAATAAGTAGGACGAATCTATTGCAAAACTGCTGAAACCCGAGTCTACTCTTGCATCGATCTCCTTTTTCACTCTCTCAATTTCCTCTACTGTTCCTTTTTTGACAGTAATGTGATCTGCATGAAGCACGTACCCATACCAACCAACAATTTCCGCAGCTCTCTTTACCCTTGAGGCAAACGTTGAAGGTGTTAAACCGGTATATCCTCCATCTCTATCCATCTCTGAGAGTGCTAATTCAAAAATTATAATCTGTCTTGAATCCTTTGCTGCCTGAAGAATTCCTATGATGAGATCGATGGTTAATCTCGGATTCACAGCCAATATGATGGTATCCGAGCACTGCATAGAATCAAAAAGAATGTCTCCAGGTAACGGATTTCTGAATTGTTCAAAATACTGCACATAAACCTCCTTTTTTGGCATAGCACCCAACCTATCTTTCGTTTATGTTGATACTTCTATTTTTATGAAATTAAAGATTTTTTGGGTTTCTATACTAAGTAACTCTCAATCACAATGAAAATCCTCTTGATAGAGACTTGAACTATTTTGTGCGTTAATGGTGTTGAGAAGCGGTCTCATCTTTTTTTTAATAAACATTAAACTTAAAATGTTGGGAGTAAAGATCGATTAAATGTAACTTAAACCAAGTGATGAACGTGGGGATCGATTTACCTAAGATAGGTGTTGGGGCTAAGGATCTTAGAGATTTTAATGAAATCCTTAAAACAGAATGGATTGTAACAAATGGCCTAGGTGGATACGCGTCATCTACGGTATTGGGTATCAACACACGAAAATATCACGGTCTTTTGGTGGCATCCTTTAATCCTCCGGTAGATAGAAGAGTTCTACTTTCCAAACTCGATGAAGACATTATGATAGACGGCGATATTCACAAAATCGGATCGAACGAGTTTAAATATGGTATTCATCCTAAAGGAGCCCCGTTTATCTCAGACTTTTTGCTGAGTCCCTTCCCCACCTTCAAATATAACATCCTAAATGTCCAACTTCAGAAAACCGTGTTTATGGTTCAAAACAGGAACGCGACTATTGTAAGTTACCGGATTTTTAACCCCGATGAAAACAGGGTTAATGTCCTCATCACTCCTTTGGTGAACTCTCGGCATTTTCACTCCATCACAAATAGTGAACACCTAAGCTGGAATTTCAATCAAAAACTTTTTGATCAAGGAGTAATCCTTGAACCATCTATTCCGTTGTCGAGTCTTCTTCTCTTTTCGAGTTGTGGTCACTACTTAGCAGAGAAGGGTAAATGGGTTAAAGAAATGTACTTTCGAGAGGACGCCCATCGGGGGGAGAGTTGTCTTGACGATGTGTTTCAACCTGGGTTCTTTAAAATTGAAATTGCCTCAAAAGAGATAAAGCGTTTTCACATTATTGCGACGGCAGGTATAACCGAAAACGAAGCGCGAGATTTCTTCTCATTAATTCCCGAAAGGAGCCTAAAAGATATTGATACCTTATATACTTCTGAGTTGGCGCACCAGCAAAGCTTGTTAACGAAGTTCCACAAAAGGTATGTAAATATTCATCTAGACGCGTGGTTAAAGTGGCTCATCCTTGCAACTGACACCTTTATAGTGAAACGAAAGTCAACAAAAACGAAGTCGGTGATTGCTGGTTATCCTTGGTTTGAAGATTGGGGAAGGGATTCCTTAATTTCATTACCTGGATTAACCCTTGTTACTGGGAAGTTTGAGGATGCAAAGGAGATTCTATTAACATTTAAACGCTATTGTAACAGAGGAATCGTTCCTAACCGATTTCCAGACCTTGCGGAAGATACGCCAATTTATAACACCGTGGATGCCACTCTTTGGTATTTTCACGCGGTTCTCCAATATCTCAAATACACTCGCGATTTCGATTTCGTTAAGAAAGAATTGTTAGACTTATTGAAAGGTATCATCGATCATCACATTCGAGGAACCCTATTCAACATACATATGGATGAAGATGGATTACTTGCCCACGGTCCACAATTAACCTGGATGGACGCAAAGGTGGACGAGAGAATTATTACGCCTCGCGTGGGGAAAGCGGTTGAGATCCAAGCTTTATGGCATAATTCCCTAAAAATTATGGAGCGTCTTACAAAATACTTCGATGAAAAAGAAGAGGCTGAAAAATATTCCTTCCTCGCTGAAAAGGCTAAAAACAGTTTCAGAGAGAAATTTTGGAACCCAACAAAGAAGTGCTTATTTGATGCAGTACATGGGGAACAAAGAGATTCATCATTTAGGCCAAACCAAGTGATTGCAGTTATGCTAGACTTTCCTATGTTAAATAAAGCACGAAGCAAACAAGTTGTTGAAAGTGTTTGGAAAAGACTCTGGGGCACCTACGGGTTAAAGACTCTACCTAAGAGCGATAAACGCTATGTTGGAACATATAAAGGAGATAGATCTCATCGCGATGAAGCCTATCATAATGGAACCGTTTGGCCTTGGCTACTCGGTCCCTTCATAACAGCTTTCTTAAAGGTTAAAAATCATGAGAAACATTGGCGAATTTTTGCCTTTGAAACGTTTTTAAAACCTCTCTTTCTAGAAGAAATATTTCAAGCGGGTTTTGGAACAGTTAGTGAGATATTTGACGGAGATTCCCCCAATGCATCGAGGGGATGTATCGCGCAGGCTTGGAGTGTAGCCGAGCCTTTAAGAGCGTATGTTGAGGATGTGTTAATGCAAAGACCCCCCTATGAACAGTTTATATCCACTTGAGTTCACCGACATTCAAAACCGTGAAATGTGTGCGCCCTAACTAGCTTTCAAATCTCCCTTTTGCAGTTGAGTCTCTTCCCGTTGAAACGCCTTCCTTAGCATTTTAGCAGCTTCCTCCGGCATTACTGTATTGACAAATACACCATTGCTCTTTTCTAAACCAGCCCAAATTGTTAGTTTTGGGTAAACCTCAATGTGCCAATGGTAAAAATTCCGTTCTAACTCGGTTGGTGCTATGTGGAAACCAAAATTGTAAGGAGGATCGTTTAATAGTGACTTTAATCCACCGAAACACACCCTTAAGAATTTAGCTAAGACCGGTACCTCATTTGGCGTAATATCTAACAGGGTTGACTGGTGCTTTTTAGGGATGATCCAGAACTCAAAAAGGTGAACACCTGCCCATGGAGCAAAAGCAATAAATTTTTCGTCTTCCCAGATAAACCTGGGGCTTTTCCTCTCTCTTTGTAAAATAGAACAGAAGACACATTCCTCTTTTTTTGTCCAAGCGTTTCTACTTGTAACTAATTCCTCCTTTTGAACTCTTGGAACAAAGGGGAGAGCAATTATCTGGGTGTGGGCGTGGGAAAGGGAAGCACCAGCTTCCCGCCCATGATTTCTAAAAATTGATACATATTTCACATGGGTCTTTGCCGAGAGGAAACGCAACCGGTCTAAGTATGCGTTGACAACGTGGACTAATTGTGAAGGCCTGGCTACACCGGGGTGTTCGTCATGTTTAGGTGATTCTATTAGAATTTCATGGTGTCCAAGAGCTCTAACTGGAGTATTAACTCCTTTACTTTCGCTCTTATTCCCGTTTGGGGGGCTAAAGACCGGATACAGGTTTGGAACGCATCTCACCAACCAATTTCGGTTACGTATCTTATTTCTATCCCTATCTTTTCTAACGCCTTCTTCGGAGGAAAGGTAAAAGAGAACAGCGGGTGGAGTCATATGTTCATTTCCTGGACAGAAGGGACAAACACCCTCTCTCTTCTCTTCCTTTTTTTTCACAAAATCTGTGGGTCGCTGTTTTCTTTGAACCGATAATACTACCCATCGGTCTAACAAATAGTCCTTGCGCAATTCATTTGTCATCACAAATCTTCCCCTAGAATTCACAATATGAGGATAAATTTTTAGGAATTTCTAGATTGTATATATGCACAATTTTAAAAGGACATTCGTAAACTGACATCGCCATCTTCATTTAATTCTCCAAGAAAAAAATTCTTCCTCTAAACGATTAGACAAGAATTAATAATTATTACGATTTAAAGGAATTGTTATCAAATATTCCAAAGCGTTCAACATCGTAACATTTTCTTTATATTGCTAACTCTTCAGCCAAGCGTAATAGCTTCAGATTAAGGGGTTTCTCCATTTCACAAACGTATTTTAGGCTTTTTGAAACTATCTTCCCATTCTCGATACCCACCATTTTGTTCATTTCGCCATTCAAAACCATGTTTATAGCTTCTGACCCAAATAGATTAGCAAGTAACCGACTTCTAGCCGTGGGTGATCCTCCTCTCTGAATGTAACCCAACCTAGTTAACCTGACATCATAGCCACAAGTTGTTCTGATCACATCCACAACTTCTTGGGTCTTTCCAACCCCCTCGGCTATTACTATGATGCTATATCTCTTTCCTTTATTATGACTCTCTTTAAGTCTATCACAGACCATACTAAGATCTTTCTTTTCTTCTGGAACTATGATTTTCTCTGCTCCACTCGTCAATCCCACTTCTAAGGCGAGAAAACCTCTTTTTTTACCCATAACTTCAACGACGAAGATTCTGCCATGAGACATGGCTGTATCTCGAATCTTATCAATAGCTGACAAAGCGGTGTTTACCGCGGTGTCAAATCCAATTGTTGTGTCTGTACCTGCGACATCGTTGTCTATAGTCGCTGGGATGCCTATGATCGGGATGTCACATACTTTGCTCAGGTCTAAAGCTCCTCTAAAGGAGCCGTCACCACCTATAACAATTAGGGTGTTTATCTCATTTTCTTCCAGATTTTTAGCAGCTATACGAAGCCCTTCATCGGTCGTGAATTCTTTACATCGCTCTGTTCCCAGGAAGGTGCCGCCTAAGTGTATAATATTTCCCACTAAACGGAGATCCAAATATTGTATTTCATTGTTTACTAAGCCTGCGTAGCCTCTTTTGATGCTAAGAACCTTGAAGCCTTGTGGAATGGCTGTTCGAACAACAGCACGGATAGTTGCGTTCATGCCCGGTGCATCTCCACCGCTAGTAACTATCCCCAATTTTTTCATGCAGTCCTCTCCTTTCTTCCTTCTATTATTCTGTTTAAATCTGTGGCTAAATAAGTATCTGGAAAGAAACTAGCTGATAATTTTATTTAGCCTTAATTATATTACTATGTAAAGAGGGCTTGGATTGGAAATCGTTTTCTTTGTTAATGAGTTTCCCCCTTTTGTTGTGGGAGGTTTGGGAACATATGCAGAATATATCACGCGTGAGTTTATAAAAATTGGACACGACGTCGCCGTCTTTTCAACGCATATAGAAGGAGCTCCCACTCGAGATATATATAAAGGCGTTGAAGTTCATCGACCCATCGTCGCAAATGTAAACATTGGTTCAGTGCTGTCAATGTTCGTCACTGAGGAGGTACAACAGTGGTCTGAAGCGGGACGAGAGTATTTTGGGAGTATTATGTTGTATAATTTGCTTTCAGCAAGTAAGTTAGTAAATGATCTGGTGAGGACCGAACATCGAAAAATTGACCTCGTAGTTTCTCACGATTGGCTTGGGAGTATTGGTGGTATTCTGTCCAGTAAGGGATTAAATAAGCCGTTTGTTTTTCATCTTCACAGCACTGAGGAAGGTCGATCTGGAAATGGGTCAGCTACTGTAAAGAGGTTAGAGCGAATCGCTGCAACAGAAGCTGAACGTTTGGTAACTGTGAGCTATGCAATGCGAGACCATTTAGTCACTCTTGGTTATGATGAAAAGAAAATCCGAGTAGTTTATAACGGGATTGATGTCGACAAATATGACCCAAAGAGATTAGCACCTGAGGAAAGCCATAAAGTAAGGCAAGATCTAAGTATTGATGACAATGAATATATGATCCTCTTTGTGGGAAGACTTAGTTGGGTTAAGGGCGCTGACACCCTCGTCCATGCTATGCCTGAAGTTTTAAAGGGGGTGCCTAACGCAAAACTGGTGATTGTTGGAGTGGGCGACCAACAAGAGTTATTGAAACATGATGTAGAAAAACTTGGGCTTCAAGGAAAAGTCGTCTTAAAATATGAGTTTCTTCCAGAGGGTGAAAAAATGAAATATTATGCAGCTTCTGACATCTGTGTCTTTCCATCTAAATACGAACCTTTCGGTATAGTCTGCACCGAAGCAATGGCACTTGGAAAACCCGTTATAGTTGGTGCGAGAGGAGTAAGTGGTTTCAGGGAACAGGTTGTGTCAGATGGTCCAAACCAGTGCGGCTTTCACATAGATCCGTACGACTCTCATGATATCGCAAAATTTATAATAACACTACTTGAGGATGAAGAATTACGAAGAAAATGTGGAGAAAACGCTAGAAAGAGAGTTCTTGAAATGTTCACTTGGGAGAAAGTGGCGCAAGATACAATAAATGTTTACAAAGAAGTTATGCCATAACATCTTTTGCGCGCGTATAGTTCTAAATTAATCTTAACCCATATTTTGAAGGAACATAAATTACGGAAAATCCTTCATTATCTCTAAGAAATAACTGTTCCAATCTTCCCCTTCTTTTTTAATTATTTCGAATAATTCATTTAAAATTTTATGATGAAGTCTTTCATCCTCAATGATTCGCTCTATTAATTTCATAAAATTTTCATCTTTCACAGATTTACTGATCTCAACCGCTTTATTCAGCATCTTAGTTTCTTCTTGAATATGTGTTGAAAGTTCTTCAGTCATTCTATTTTTATCGATGTCTCCCACTAAAACCCGGTCATTTATGTCCAATAATGTTTGATACATAACTGAATGCTTCGTAGTATCTAAGATTATTCTGTGAATTAAAGACTTGACAAGAGGATTTTTGAGAGAGTTATAGAAGGGAGTAAGCCTTTTCGCTGTCTCATCTTCGAAAGCTTTCTGTTTCTTCAACATTTCCAAAGTCTCATCATCCACTTTTTTCCAAATACTCAAATTCTTCACCTTATTTACTGAATGGTTAATATTACAATTTAAATTCTTTGACTAGTGCCTGCGCACAAACATTACGATAACTAAAATTGTTAAGTAATGGTCCCAATAATGACCTCTAGATAACTAAAAAGTTGCAAATAGTTAAAAACGAGGTTATTGATACACGGTTATATATCCTTGGTTTACACGGCTTTGCATGCATCTGTACCATTGGTACTTTCATTTGTTTGTTCTGACAGTCGTATCTTGATGAGCTGTTCTATCATGGTCATCCATTCGACTTTGAACTACATCAGCAACCTTCTCAGGATCCTTAACAATCCACTTGTCATCAATTACCCGACTCGCAAGAAGGCTAGTCTTAGTGAAGGGGGTAGCAATGGCAACAACACTCATGCCAGCAGCCAATGCAGATTTAACTCCGTTAACAGAGTCTTCAAGCACAAGACATTCAGTAGGTGGCAATTCTAATTTCTGAGCTATCAGGAGATATATCTCAGGATCAGGTTTTCCTCTGGTGACATCTTCAGCTGTGGCAATAACATCTAAAAAGTCTTTGATTCCGAGAGCGGTAATTACGTGTGTTACGTCCTTGCGCTTCGATAATGTCGCGAGAGCTGTCTTCCAAGATTTGGCTTTGCTAATTCTTAATAAATCAACAGTATAGGGCCATTGGTTATCTCTGATTACTTGTGGGTCGCCTACCATTTCATAATAAATCTCATATCGCACTGCCGTCAATGCATCCACAGGTTTTGAAACACCGTATTTAGCCATGAGTGGACGTAGATCCTCCTCTAATCCGAGTGTGTTCATTACATGATTAGAGGTTATCTCCCGTGGTGCCCCAACCACTTCGCGGTAAGCCTCACTAGCACGAAAATCGGGTTCAGGCAGCCCTCGAATGCGTTGAACCGCCTTGGCATAAGCAAGAGACTTTAGTTTCTCAGTTTGAACTAAGACCCCATCAAGGTCAAATATTATTGCCTTTATCACTAATTCGTCTTCCCCTTTTATTTTAACATAATATGTTTTTAAATTTAAAATTCACGTTTACGCGTAAATACGACTTCTACAGTTTTTTTGAATCCATGCATGCTCCAGTCACATATTATTAAAATGATTTAGGCACTATTAGAAACATGGATATATGTAGGAGAAAATGGTGATTGAGAAACGATAAAGGGCCCACATTGGGCATCGACCTCGGGGGAACCAAAATTAATACCGCTTTAGTAGACATTAATGGTAACATTTTGTCAGTTCATAAATTTCCAACCCATCCAGAGAAGGGATCGGATAAAATCATAGAAGATATCCTAACATGTATAGATGAGTGTCTTGGCAAGGCCAGACAAAAAGCCCACGCTCTTGGAATAGGCATAGCTGGGCAAGTAGATTTGGAGGGCACTGTACTCTATTCTCCCAACCTTAAATGGCGAAACGTTCCTCTAAAGGAAAAACTAGAAGAAAAACTGGGAATACCCGTCATTGTAACTAACGATGTTCGCGCCGCGACTTGGGGCGAATGGCGCTACGGTTCAGAAAAGGGAGTAACCGACTTTGTCGTTCTCTTTGTGGGGACGGGAATAGGTGGCGGTGTCATAAGCGGTGGTAAAATGATATTGGGTTGCAGTAACACCGGTGGAGAACTTGGGCACACCACCATCGTTGTAGGCGGACGAAAATGCCATTGTCCTAACAATGGTTGTTTGGAAGCCTATTCAGGAGGTTGGGCGATTGCTGAGCGAGCACAAGAATCCGTTCGTACTGATCCTACGGCTGGTCGTCGCTTGATCTTATTAGCTGGCAGTATTGAAAACATAACTGCAGCTACCGTTGGTCAGGCCTATCACGAAAGAGACCCGCTCGCTAGTCAGTTGGTTGGAGAAACTGGACGATACCTCGCTGCTGGTGTAGTAAGCATCGTGAACGCATTTAATCCATGCCTATTAGTACTTGGTGGTGGTGTCATAGAGGGTATTCCCGAGTTAGTTAAAATTGTTGAGGATGTTACTAAAAATAAAGCACTTGAGTCTGCCGTTGTAAACTTAAAAATCATGAAAGCCACACTGGGTGGTGATGCTGGAGTAATTGGGGCAGCTGCCCTCGCAAAACAAACGGTGTGATACCAAGGAGGGAGATGTAAATGAATAACCTGGATGAACTATGTGTAAACACTCTGCGTTTCTTAGCCGTTGACGCTGTTGAACAAGCCCAATCAGGCCATCCTGGCTTGCCTATGGGAGCAGCCCCGATGGCATATGTGCTTTGGGATCGTTTCCTGAAACACAACCCTCATAATCCATTGTGGATTAATCGCGACCGTTTCGTCCTATCAGCGGGACATGGATCCGCTCTATTGTACGCTCTATTACACCTCTACGGGTATGATTTATCTTTGGAAGAATTGAAACGGTTCCGTCAATGGGGAAGTAAGACTCCTGGTCACCCAGAATACGGTCTTACTCCCGGGGTAGAGGCGACTACAGGTCCTCTTGGTCAGGGTTTTGCCATGGGTGTAGGGATGGCACTGGCTGAGAGGTTCTTAGCCAACTGCTTTAATACTCAGGATTTTTCCGTAGTGAACCATTACACTTACGCCATCGTCTCTGACGGCGACCTCATGGAAGGCATCAGCTCGGAAGCCGCCTCTTTAGCGGGTACCTTGCATTTGGATAAACTCATTTATCTTTACGATGACAACCACATCTCCATAGAAGGGGAAACAGACATATCCTTCACCGAGAACGTAAAAGACCGCTTCGAAGCCTACGGCTGGTATGTCCATAAAGTAATAAATGGCAACGACCTCGCGGAAATCGAAATGGCGATTCGAGCAGCCCAGCATGAAAAGAATAGGCCTACTCTTATCATAGTTCGTACCCACATCGGTTATGGAAGCCCAAAGCAGGATACTGCAGCCGCCCATGGCGAACCATTAGGTCAAGAGGCTCTGCTAGCAGCTAAAAAAGCCCTAAGCTGGCCAGCTGAACCCACTTTCTATATTCCCGAGGAGGTACTCACTCATTGTCGTCTGGCAGTTCAAAAAGGCGCCAAACAAGAAATAGCGTCGCAAAACCTGCTGGATGACTATCGGCGCGATGAGCCAAACCTAGCGGCGCAGTTTGAAAAGGTACTAAGTGGTGAACTACCGGTCAATTGGAAAAGTTACCTCCCTTCCTTCAGCCCTCGAGATGGTCCGATGGCTACCCGTAACGCTTCAGGGAAAGTAATGAACTTGTTAAGCGAAAAACTACACACGTTAGGTAGTAATCCCTATCACTACCTTGTGGGCGGTTCAGCAGATCTCGCTCCTTCAACAAAGACGATTCTGATGGGGTATGGAGACCTTGGTTTCAGTAAAGACTGTGCTCACAATATTCATTATGGAGTTCGAGAGCACGCCATGGGAGGCATTGCTAACGGTTTAGCTCTCCACAGCAAGTTTATTCCCTATACAGCAACCTTCCTAGTCTTCTCAGACTATATGCGTCCAGCAATCCGTTTGGCAGCCCTCATGCATACTCATGTCATCTTCATCTTCACCCACGATAGCATCGTTTTGGGGGAAGACGGACCAACCCATCAGCCCGTGGAGCAATTGATGAGTCTTCGGGCGATTCCAGGTTTGACAGTGATTCGCCCAGCGGACGCTAATGAAACAGCGGTTGCTTGGGGCGTTGCGATCGAACGTAAGGGTCCAGTGGTTATGGTTTTCACACGCCAAAAACTGTCCGTTTTGGATCCTGAACATTATCCCATTAATGAGGGGGTTCCCCGCGGAGCCTACATTCTCGCCGAAGCTGAATCCGAAAACCCAGACATTATTCTCATCGCCACAGGATCGGAAGTACACCTAGCCCTAGCTTCTCGTGAGGAGTTAAAGAAAAGGGGTGTAGAAGCACGGGTAGTCTCTATGCCTTCTTGGGAGCTGTTTAATGAGCAAACCACGGATTATAAAAATCAAGTGCTCTCTCTTGACGTTCCCAAGCTAGCTTTGGAGGCTGGTTCCACCATAGGTTGGGGCACTTATGTGGGTGCAAAGGGAGCCGTGATTGGTTTGGATCGGTTTGGAGCTTCTGGTCCAGGTAATATTGTCTACAACAAATTGGGTTTTAATGTAGATAATGTAATAAAAAAGGCAATAAAATTGTTGAGGTTATAAACTATGTTTATGGAAGGTGATAACGAATTAATCCTTTAATAGAACTAGAAAAATATGGGCAATCATTTTGGCTCGACTACATGAGACGCAGCCTTATCACCAGCGGTGAACTCCAGCGTATGATACTAGAGGACGGGTTGCGCGGGATCACAAGTAATCCTACAATATTCCAGAAAGCGATCGCAGGTAGCTCAGATTATGATGATGCTATTCGCGATTCTGTTAAGAGCGACCTTCACATGGATGTCCGAAGTCTTCTTGAGAAGTTGGTTATCCGAGACATTCAGATGTCAGCAGATATTCTACGACCTATCTATGAGAGAACAGATGGTGCTGACGGTTTTGTCTCCTTAGAATTATCCCCTCATCTTGCCCGTGATACTGAGGGTAGCATCACTGAAGCTCGTCGATTGTGGAAGAAAGTTAACCGTTCTAACTTGATGCTTAAAGTACCTGCTACGCACGAAGGCATCCCCGTGATAGAAACCCTTATCGCAGAAGGGATCAATGTTAACGTCACCCTCATGTTCTCTTTATCCCATTACGAGGCTGTTGTAAACGCCTACATACAAGGACTCGAACGCTGCTCCGATCCACACAAAGTAGCATCAGTAGCGTCTTTCTTCTTAAGCCGAATAGATAGAGTAGTTGACAAGGCTCTCGAGGAAATTGGAACTCCTGATGCTCGGGGACTTCGAGGGAAGATAGCTATCGCTAATGCAAAGATGGCATATAAAAATCTCAAGGAGATATTTAGTGGTGAGCGGTGGGAGCGTCTTGCTAAGCGCGGTGCTCGAGTTCAGCGAGTCCTCTGGGCAAGCACAAGCACGAAGAACCCGGCATATTCTGACGTCCTCTACATTGAGGAGCTCATAGGTCAAAACACAATCAACACCATACCTCCAGTAACTATCGGCGCTTTCAGAGATCATGGCCAAGTGAGGCCTACGTTGGAAGAAGAACCGAATGAAGCCGAGAATTTGCTTAAGAAACTAGCTGAGTTGGACATAGACCTAGACGCCTTCACCGATAAACTACAAGTAGACGGCGTAAATTCCTTCGCGGATTCCATCGACAACCTATTATCCGCTCTAGAGAAGAAACGTCAAACCATACTGAGTGGTCTAGAAGACCCAATGATTCTGAAACTTGGACACTATCAGATCCAAGTGAATAAACGTTTAGAGTACTGGAAGGACATCAATTTCATGAGAAGACTGTGGGGGAGAGATCCCACTCTATGGATACCGAAACCCACCCCGGAGTTAAGTGATCGTCTTGGCTGGTTGGGTCTACCTGAGTTGATGCATGAACAACTCGAAGACTTTATCTCTCTCACAGAAGAGGTGAAATCAGAAGGCATGCAACATGTAGTTTTACTCGGCATGGGAGGCTCAAGTTTGGCTTCAGAGGTTTTCCAGAACATCTTTGGCAACGCCGAAGGTTATCCCGAACTTATTGTTCTCGATAGCACTCATCCATCAACAATAGATGCAGTCGAAAACAAAATCGACCTGCACAAAACCCTCTTCTTGGTTTCAAGCAAATCAGGCACTACCATTGAAACCTTATCCCTCTTTAAATACTTCTGGAACAAAATGGATCTGATAGATGAGGCTCATAATCGACACTTTGTCGCTATTAGCGATCCGGGCACGCCTCTCATGCAACTAGCTCAGGAGCGGGGCTTCCGTAAAGCATTTCCATCTCTACCCGATGTTGGTGGTAGATACTCTGCCCTGACAGCCTTCGGACTATTACCTGCAGCCCTTATCGGGTTAGATATCCACAAGTTCATTGACCGAGCGTGGATGTTGTCTGAGAACTGCGCCTTCTGCGTTCCCTCCCACAAGGTGTCGGGTTTGATCTTAGGTGCAACTCTAGGTGAACTCTCCCGAATGGGTCGGGATAAGATAACCTTCCTGGCCTCACCATCCATCAATAGTTTCACTGTTTGGATAGAACAACTTATCGCCGAGAGCACAGGTAAGGATGGTAAAGGTATAGTCCCAGTAGTAAACGAGCCAGTAACCTCGCTTGAGGCTTATGGTATGGACCGCTTATTCGTCTACTTATCCCTCGAGGAGGATGCACACACAAACGTCGAGATTAATGAGTTGGTTAAGGCGTTGGAAACTAAAGGTCATCCAATGGTCCACATCAACCTAACCGAGAAAATTAACCTAAGCCAAGAGATTTTCCGTTGGGAGATAGCGGTAGCAGCGGCTGGAGCGATCCTGCGTATAAATCCCTTCAATCAACCTGATGTGCAGGCAGCTAAAGACTTAGCAAAAAATAT
>JAGLRI010000040.1 GCA_023136395.1 Candidatus Bathyarchaeota archaeon
TATTTTTCCTTGTTTTATCGAGTCTAGAGACCATTGGATAATATCAGTATAAACTAGTTCATTAGGTGGAAAGACGAATTCAGGAGAGCCAAAAGTTGCTTCCAAAACAAGAATGTCGCATGGCACAACATCGGCAGCTTTTGTGGTTAAGGTATCTATGAAGTTAAGATCGCCAGTGTAGACAAGATTTCCTTCAGGTGAAATAACCTCATATTGAACTGAGCCAAGAATGTGCCCGGCGTTGTGAGCCTTAATTTCAATATCATCAATCTTGATTTTATGGTGATACTGGATTGGTTTCCAGTTATAAATCTCCCTTTTTCCACTTACTTTCACAATGTCAAAAGTCTCTTGAGTTGAAAACTTTACAGTATTAGGATAACGAAAACTCTTAGCATGATCAGAGTGAGCGTGAGTAATGAAAATATTTGAGCAAAAAAGGTTATTAACTTGAGGGTCGAAGATAATTCTCGTGGTGCCACATTCAACTACAACTCCGCCAGCCCACTTTACACTTAAGGACAAAGCTCTCAACCCCACACTCTTGTTTTTCTAAATAGATCCTAGGGATAACTTATGTTTCTCTCAGAAGAGCTTTTATCTCGTTGATTTTATGCTTTTCATCTCTATAACTAACAAGAAAATGCTTCCTTACTGAAGGGATAATAACATTCAGCAATTTATTTTGTTTATCGTCCCAAAACTCCATTATTCCTTTACTTTCTAATAGTGCACAATGTCTTTTCACAATTGCATAGATCGCTTCAAATTTAACCTTTGGTTTAGAGAGAAAAATTCTATCCTTCCCCGTAAGAACATAAATATCAATTCCTCTTTTTGAAATGTATTCTTTGATAATATCACAAACTCCAGTTACACTCCTGTCCATTTCAATGATCTCACCATGACTATCATTCGAAGCGGAGAAACTATTAATGAACTCGATAATCCTTTGTTTCACTTTCAGTTTTTCCCTTTAAATGATATATCCACAGATTTTTTTGTTGAAAGTAATATGATAGGGTATTGTTGGAAAGTAAACCCCTATTTACTCTTCACATCCTTTTTGTCTTTTAATTGTTAAGTTTTAAACTTATTTTTTATCCTTTTCGAAAGCACACTCGGCCTACCTTTCCACTTACTTTAAAAAAGACGATTTCGTCACCCTCTTCCAGTAAAAGAAGATCGCGAACCTCCTTTGGTATAGTAATCCTGAAACCTGCGGATATTTTAGAAGTTGTTAAAATACTAATCTCATTCACCCCCAATTTTTAATGGAAATAATGTTTAATATAAGTAACGAACCTCACGGATTAAAAAGTATAAAGATCTATCAATGAGAGTGTTATTCCATCTCTTTAACGAAAATCTCGTGGAGAACCTCTTTTTTTACACCAATTTTTTCTGAGAGTTCCAGTATCCAGCGTATATAGGATTTGAAGACACTGCGAATTATCTCAACCTTCTCATCTTTGGATAAAGCGTCCTCCTTTGTAAGAAGAAGAGCAAACCATCTACCTAAATCTGAAAAAAGGTAATACTTCACCCAAACAGTGCGATCGCCACTCTTTGTCTTTTCTGTGTCTTCCGTTAGAATGCCCAGATCAGTTAACGTTTTTAGGTGTCCTATTATTGTCTTATTTGAATAACTGAGGCTTTCGATTAAATCTCTCTGATAAATTTTTTTAGAGATTCCCCGGCTAATTGAGAAGTTTAAAATGTCGACTGGAACCTTTGAGCCAAAAATCGCTCTAAAAATGTTCTGCTTTCTCTTCGGAGGTAGAAAAACAACATATGGATAAAGTTTTTCACTCATACTAATCGCCTCATCAAAAAAGCCAGAACTAATTTACTCCATTTCAATTTAACATGTCCTTTAAGCACTAGCTCATGGTCGATATCCATTCAGGATGACAACTGCTAAAACGGCGGCGATTATATCAGCGGTTGTTCCAGGATTTAACTCGTGAGTTGAGTTTCTGAGGTGTTTATCAAGGCTCCAAAGCATATCTCTGCCCTCAGTGTTAGTTAAGCCTCCTTTTTCTAACACTAGTTTAGCTTGTGCAGAGACGTCCTTTGATTTCTTTAAACCAACTTTTCTAGTAATAAGGGTGTCTGGAATCTCGGATAAAATCTTGAGAAAGGTGTGTACTGTTGCTACATTTATATCATCTGTTTCTTTGAGCGCTGATGTAAAGTATGGAAAACCTAGATCGAAGGTTATGTGATAGTTATTTACCCACTCAGATGCAATTGAGTCGTATTTAGATGCAATTTTAAAGACCTCGAAGAGACTCACCTGATTATCCAATATTTCTTTTTTTGAAGCCGGATCGGTTACATCAAATCTTTGTACACTGCCCAGTCCCCCAGGCTTGGCAATAGAGAGGGCATTATAAACATTAACAGCATCTAAGGGGGTAGTTGATTCAACTATTGTTTTCACGTTTTCTCTGAGCACTGTAAGTGAAAAGGACTCATCAACGAAAGCCTTTCCAGCAGCGACCGCAATTGGTAAAAGAAGAAGAATTGTCCCCAGAAGAGTGTTTCCACCATGCTGCCACAAATTAATATCCAGAACGGTTTCTTTGATTATTGCACCAATCCCTATATTCGCTGGATCAAAATTTTGGGTTGAGATTATAATTCCCTTTTTAGCAGCATATTTAAAGTGAGGTACCACTGCAACAGTTGAAGCTAGAAAATGTTCGTACCTAGTTTCTAGAAAATCAGCTGTTCGATGAATATTTCCTGGCTTCGGATAGGCGCTTACCTCGAGAAGCATGGCGAGAAGCGTGCATCGAGATATGTGATCTGCTATTTTATCAGTTGAATGAGCCAATGCTGGTTACACTTCTAAATGTTGTATTGGTAGGGTAAAGTTTATAAATGGTGTGTAAAAAAGTACACAGCAATTTCCTTATCTACAGGAGGAAGGGTAATAACCAGTTTTAGGCTTTCCACTCGAGACATAGCATTCACAGGAATTTTTGCCGCTCTATCTGTGATTGTTTGTAAGGTCGTTCCAGGTATCCCAATAATTGGCGGTTCAGGCAGTATTAAGTTTGATGCTGCATTAGCGCCGATATACGGTTTGGTGATAGGTCCTTTTTTGGGTGCTTTGGCTGCCCTTGTTGGAGGTTTAGTTTCTGCTGGGGGTTACATAAGTATTCTTACATCTTTTTGTACAGCAATTTCAGCATTTGTTGCAGGAATGCTCACTCAAAAGAATTTTGAGATTAGTGGTTATAAGATAAGGGGGTGGAGTATTAGTTTTGGGACAATCCTGTTACTGATCCTTGGGTGGTATGTTACTTCGATTGGTCAACAAGCCCCAACATATCCACTACTTCACCTTTTAGGCCTTCTTATAACTTTATTATTCAGAGGATGGCTTGCCAACTCCTTTAAAGATGGAACAGAATGGAAGCTTGGGATTGCGATATGTCTTGCATCTTACTGTGGCATTATTGCTGATCACATGCTTGGAAATCTCATTTATATTGCAAATTTTCCCCTAACACCACAACTCTTCATGATGATGTTACCAATTTCAGCTGTAGAACGAACCTTACTAACAATAATTTCAACGGTTATTGGCATTAGCCTGGTTCTATCTCTTCGCAGAGCGGGTTTGTTTCCGCGAGGAGTTCAAACAGTTTCTAGAAGCACTCCACGAAGCCAAACGACGCCGCTCGATGACATTTAACTATACAAATTTACAAGTCTGGACGTTATTACATAAAGAAAAAACTGTAAAGTGAAGATCGATGTCTTTACTTATAGGACTCAAGGAGCTAACAAAGATGAGTAATCATATGAGAGAAATCAGGGCTAGGGAAGGAGATCTTATCGAAACCTATGACAATCTTATCTTTGATGTGAAGGGACTTATTCATCCTCCCGACCGAGTTATCGCATACGTTCGTTATATTCAAGATCCGAGTGGAGATAGACAAAGAAAAAACATCTTGTATAAAAAAGTCTATTCGTTGAGTGAAAGAGAGAAGCTATTGGAGAGTAAATATTCTCAGTATTTGTATTATGACCCAATTTTTGGGGAACGCTTAGAGGGTGTCCCAATTAAATGCTTATCCATTTTGTACCAACCTTCGAAAAAAGTTTTAGAACTACTTAAGACGCCAACATCAGATAAGGTCGAAAAAAAAGCCATAAAATTTGTACAATGCCTCCATGATACTTCGAGAGTACCGTTAGAAAAACTGGGTTTGTCTGGTTCGATACTCCTTGGGCTTCACACTAAAAAATCTGACATCGACCTTATTGTGTATGGTAGGAAAAATTGCCTAGCCATGCATAAGACTTTAAAACAATTAATGAAAGAAGAAAAAAGCCATGTTTCCCCCTACAATTTAGATGATCTCAAGAGACTTTACAGTTTTCGTTCAAGGGATACACAAATGCCATTAGAGGACTTTCTTAGGATTGAACGACAGAAGTTCTCACAGGGAAAATATAAGGATAAAGATTTTTTCATACGGTTTTTAGTTGATTGGGATGAAGTTAACGAGAAATATGGAGATAAAAAATATATTCCTATGGGCAATGCTAGGATCAAAGCAAAAATCGTAGATGCCTCAAACTCCATTTTTACACCGTGCAGTTATCAAATTTCAAAAACTGAAATTCTTGAAGGAAATAAGAGTCACTTAATTAAAGAGATAGTTTCATTTAGGGGGAGATTTTGTGAACAAGCAGTTGAGGGGGAAACCATTATAGCACAGGGAAAAGTGGAGAAGACAATTGAAAAGGATAAAAAACAACACCTAAGATTAATCTTAGGTGCGAAAGTAAGCGACTTCATGTTAAGTAAACACACCAAAAATCTTTAAACTTTGTAAAAAGACCGAAAACAAAAACTAGACATATCAAGACTTGGAAAAAAATTGATAAGTACTATATACTAGGAAAATTCAAAATCAATAATAAAGAAAATGTATGAATGAGAAAGTATTTCAGAGCTGCCATAAGGGCCGATTGTCCAGTGTGGTTAAGACGTCGCCCTCACACGGCGAAGATCGCCGGTTCAAATCCGGCTCGGCCCACCTATCAGAAGGTGTAGTTCCGATGCCTCCCTCAGAATTGTTTGTGAATTAGCGCTTTCTAAGCATCTTATGCAAGCATACACATTAAGTGTTGATGGTTACGTACCAAAGCATAAATCTTTCAAAGCCAAGCATTTCATTTAAGCGTACAATTGTGAGGTTTTTTATTTAATAATATTAGCGCCCTGTAATTTGTAAACCTTTTATCTTTCCACAATGAAAGCGATTTTGACATCAGCGCGGTACTCCGCAATTTTGTTGTCTTCTACTTTTGCAGTGTATCGCTTCACATGAACTCTCTTAATGTTCCTGACTGTCTTCGCCGCCTCCTTCACAGCGTTTTCAACTGCTTCTTTCCATCCACCTAGTGAACTACCTATCAGCTCAATTATCTTCACAACTGGCATAGCCTTCACCTCCCTAAGTAGATCGGTTTCAGTACCCTTCAATTTTTCGACGTGCGTGCATGTTCGATTACCGAAAGCTAAGCCAACTCATGCATATCAGGAGCAGAAGAAGCAGTTATATGCTAATTTATTACGAAAAGAAATGGTACATAACACGAAAGAAGAAGGTGATAGTTACTTGAAAGAATGGGAACGCGTACAAGTTGGTCACCGCAAGAACATCGGTAAAACAATTGAGGAATGGCAGAAAAACGGTTGGCGCGTCCACACCTATCAAGCTACTGGTCAAGCATCTCTTGTTTATCATTACATGCTGTTCGAGCGGGGCGAGTGAATTTACTCTCACAAATTGCTTTGACACTCAATATGCACATTGCATATGTTTTCAGAAGTAGAAAGTAAAAAAAAAGAGAGAGAATAAAAAAACGACCTTGTAATCGTTACTTAATATTGTCTATGTTTCTGGTAACATTCACGACAATAAACCGGACGACCCTCTGTAGGTTTGAATGGAACTTCGCACTCTTCACCACAGTCAGCACAAGTTGCCTTGTGCATCGTTCGAGGGCCACCATACCCACGTCTTCTATCACTCAATTGTTTTCACCTCTTCTTACTTATACTGCAAGAACTTACGCTGTTGCAGTTGGCAATAAGCAACCGCAATACCTATTAAACTTTCCTTTTAGACCCATATGGTTTGATAAACAGGGTTATATTTCCGGATGGGTATACGCGCGCATGCATTCACAAACATCGTTTAATTATTTATATTAATGATGTATTTACTGATCTTTGTTACTATAAAAACCCAAATTACTCATAAATTTAAAAACATGTGTGGCAAGATTTATTTTTTTTAAATAAGGCTTCTTTGTAAAACCTAAGGATGTGTAATTTGTGGATAATACTAAACTTGCAAATCCCGCGCCACTCGGGTTGATGGGTTTTGGAATGACAACGGTGTTGCTGAACTTAAGTAACGCTGGTTTAATTTACACCTCAAGTATGGGCGTAGTATTTTCTATGGGGATTTTTTATGGAGGGTTAGCACAGATTTTTGCTGGAATGTGGGAAATGAAGAGAAATAATACCTTTGGTGTGACCGCTTTTTGTTCCTTCGGAGCTAGCTAGCTTTTGGATTTCACTTACCGCCATCAAGATTTTTCCAGTCATAGGATGGGTTTACGTATCCCCCTCTGGTACTGTTATGGGGGCATACTTGGGAATGTGGGGTACATTCACCGCTCTTATGACCACATCTACATTCAAGGCAAACAGAACACTACAAGTTGTGTTTATTACCTTGACTATACTTTTCTTCTTGCTGGCTATAAGTGACATCTTAACTAATGAGGTTATAAAGACTATTGCAGGTTATGCTAGCTGGCTGCGGGTTATGTGCAATCTATATGGCAACTGCTGAGGTAGTAAATGAGACTTATGGACGAACTGTTCTTACTAAATAATATGAGTAAAAAAATATAAAATGGATAATTGATGTATCAAGTATTCTGCGTGTTGAATGAATAGAATTAATGGTGTAACCTTTGCTTGCGTTTAGTCATACTTGCATTAATGATATTAATATGTTCGCAACGTTTCAATTTGCTTTCGATGGACTTAGATAAGCCCAAACCACTACCATAATTGTTGCTAACACGGCGCCGACTAGTCCTGATAAAACCCATTCAGCTTGAAGGATTACTGGGTAAAACTGTAAAAGCGAGGGAAAAACCTCATGATAAGCGGCGTTGGCGGCGATTCCAACTATAAAACCTAATGTTGCAAATAATCCTAAGATTTTCATTCTTTTCATGGTGTCACCTTATTTTATATTTATTAATGTGTGATGCACCTAAGAGGATTTTTAACATGTTCAGAACATCCTAGAATATACATAACCATATATTCCCCCGTCATTGCTTTTTGAAATTTAATTCTCAATTACAAATATTGTGAGTTGAGCACCTAAAAATAAACATATTTATTGCTTCACGTTTGAAAGACAAGAAAAAAAATTGTCTGAATTCCCTTTTTTATGCATGCATAAAAATATGCAATCAAATAGACATGGACAATTGAAATTGTTAGCAGATAGGAGCACTGAAATGTTTGAAGGATCTCATTAGATCTAACTCTTATTCGCGCATTTCTTACGTTAAAATACAAATAAAATAAATGATATAAACATCAATGAAGCACAGTGGAGTTACAATTGTCACAAACTAGAATAATTCAGGAGAAAATAGAAGAAGGAGGCGCGCTTTTCTTAGCTACCTACTTCAACATGGAAAACGCTTGCATGTTTTTTTTAAGCGAAAATGAATCGCGATTAGGAACTTTAGCAGTAGCACTTCCACAAAAACAGAAAATTATTGGTCCACCCTTATCTTCAATTTTGCTGGGGGATCGAAACATGATGATTGCTCGTATTCTGGCTGAGCGGCTTGCTAGTAAAATGAATACAATTGCCTTAGTATCAATTTTTATTAAAACTGTAAATGAGCGGGAAGCCGGACCAATACTCTTAAGGCTACTAGAGAAGACCCTTCGAAAGGGAGGGGTTGAGGAGTGAGTCTTCGAATTTTTCTTGAGGAAATGGAAGAAAGAGGAAGTAGTTTATGTTGGGGATCAACTCTCGCTTCGCTTTGAATGCGCGTGGATGGAACCTTTTTTCTCTCTATTTTTTTGGTATAATACCTGATTTTTTTTGCTGTTTACTGAAGGTTTATGGATTTTTTCCTACGTTGCATGCGATGGATGACGACTTGAATGGTCACTATGAATAAGACAGTCCATAGGATGAACCCTGCGAGGGTGTGGATAATAAACGAAATTCCATAAACATAGTCAATAATTTGAAAGTGTGGAGCTAAGTAATGGTAGATGGTGAAATAGTAGTTGAAAAGCCAGTGAAGTAGAATTGAACCCGTAAGTCCATAAGTGTAATAAACATATCCCCAGATCAAAGAAGTTAAAAAAACTGAGATGGCGTTTCCTTGTCCCCATCCTATGTGTCCTAACCCAAATATTGCGGAGGAAATTAGCACAAAAAAGTATTCAATTTTAGTTAAGTTACTTTCCGACAATTGGTTAACTTTTAAATCGTTTTTTCCTTTGGTGTAATTGTTCTGGTTTACCTTCTTTTTAGCTGCAGTCGGTCTAAGTAGGCTAAGCATTAGAATCTGAACCCTATTTTTCCATGAAATGGATCTTAAAAACCTCCTGTTTTGTTTATTAGTCACCAATAAGAACAGGGAAGAAATCCCAAGGGGAACAAGACGGAAACCTATTTCTTCGGTTATTGCCGAATTTGTGGCTAATAGAAATCTCGTATGAATGGGTATATTTGGAAGCACCGGTCCCACTGGCACACCTATGCTGGGGAAAAGGATGTTTTCAAGGAAAAGAGCTGAAGAATAAGCAATGGAGGCTATATACGGAAACATCAACAAGTAGTTTCCCTTTGGAATAGAGAAATCCTTTAACTTTGATAATCCTTTCCTTAGGCTCTCGTCTTGTCCAATCCATGTAAAAAAAAGACATACACACAGAATAAACCATAGTCCCGCAAAATACTCACCTGTAGTCACCCACCGACCTACCATTACATAAAAAGGCGTCCACCATGGATTTCCGCCAAAAGGAGCAATCACTATAGGAATTCCGTTAATTAGGGTCTGTCGGCTATACGTTGCACCTTCCTCTGTGAAATAAAAAAAGTAGATGCCTAAAGGCATAGCAAGCAGGTAAGTAAATATTAGAAAAATAATGAAGAATATATTGAATAATCTAGCTAAAAGGTGGAAAATATTATATGGCCTTCTCTTCCTCCTATTCTGCTCAGGCATATTTGTTACCGCAGATACACCGAATTTTCTAAACATCCTTTCTTTTTATTAGATCTAGATTTAAATGGTCAATTCATCAATCTGACTTAAGATCGGATTGGCAGAGTAACACATAACACCTCTGCATGTGCATAAGCAAAACCGCAGTAATTTTTAAATTGTGCCAACAGCCGATTTTGCTTGAGGGCTCTTTTTTTGTGTTGGTTATCCCCA
>JAGLRI010000041.1 GCA_023136395.1 Candidatus Bathyarchaeota archaeon
AGAATATGGGTTATACTTGGTACGGTGGTTCCTACCCCATATGTTCGAACGATGTTTATCCACTCATTAAAACTAAGAATCACGTTAAATCCTTTACAACATCTATTGCATGTTATGCAACTCCACGATTTAACGTACATCCAGGGAATGGGGACCATTTGTACCAACTATGTATTGACTACTAAATAGAACCGTTGAAGATATAGTCTATTAATATTTTGGAGGTTATATTTTATAAACATAAATTGTATGTGATGGATATCCAAGATTCTGGTTTTCACAAAACTTATTAAGTTTAAATGTTTTCCATCCAGGTATTGCATAGTCGTGAGATACAACTCTTGCCCCGGGCTTGAGCTCTGACTCAAGTTTTGGTTTGATTTTTTTGTTTGCACTCGTCGTAAGATATAAAGTTATTATGTCAGCGGGGCTTACATCAATGTTGAATAAGTCGTCTTGAACAATCTTTATCTCACTCTCGAGGTTAACCTTCATAACTTCGTTGAGGGCACGTTTCGCCAGATCTCCCCGCAACTCAACTCCTACAGCTTTAGCTCCAAACTCTTGGGCAGCCATTATAACCACTCGCCCATCCCCTGAGCCTAGATCATAAACTATCTCGCCGGGTTTCAGCTCTGCGAGTATAAGCATTTGACGGATAACCTTAAAGGGTGTGGCAACATATGGCGATATGAACAATCTTTTTTTCTCCTATTACCCTTTTTATTTTAACGTGCGCTTCCGCAAATTTTGTTTTTCATTATTATTAAACTTTGCTTTCTTTGTTGTTTTAGGTTTGATAATTATTGAGCAGTCTCTTACCAAAAACGTCTTTTTAAAGCATTGCGTTCAGCCTCTAAAATCAACTCGAAGAAGTGATTTCCGAGTTCTTTTTCTCTCTTAAAAATGGCTTTTACATCTGATATTTTTATTTTCCTTGCAGATAAGGCAACAACTGCGGGCTTACCATATTTGGCTGTCAATTCTGCTATTCTAATGGCTTTCTCACGTATTCTCCGGTCTTTCTTCGTTAAGTTTTTACCTTTTTTCTCAATAAGTGACATAGTTTGATCCTCATCTTCAAGTACGGCAAGATTTGTAGATTTACATCTTGGGCACTTTGGTTTATCCGGTAAGTCTTTGATGGGCATGATTTCATAATAATCCCAACATTTTACACATAATAGTGTTCGGATTTCGTTAAGTAGGCGTGCTTTCGCCGATTCCACGAGTATAAACTTCATTTTCTCCGGGGGTATAATGTCGGTTTTCATACTTGCTCGCTCTATAGCACTGCAGGCAATGGGAGTGGGGGCTCCATGCGTTTTTACCTTTACGATTTCAATTTTGCCCTCTTGGATTTCTTCGAAGATTTGGAGCGTGTGTTTCAAGTCGAGGTCCTTCGTTAATGTCTCTTTTAGTGCTTCATCGTAAATAATTGTCCCCTCAAAACTTTTTATCAGGTTTTGTAGGGTTATTTTGCTGAAATCTGCCCACTTTTCGAGAGCACCCATCCTTCTGGCCACGTGAACCAGTCGCCGTTTGAAGAGCCCCGTTTTTACTGTTGCCTTCGTAAGCATATTTTGAATAGCTGACTCAAGCATTTCTTTCATTTCACTTAGTATTTCAATGATTTTATCAGTGTTTACGACTCCAGAGGATCGGATGAGTATGCGGTAAGGATCATGCTGAACTTCAACTGTATATCCCATTTGTTCAGATAACGTGAGCCCAATCAACTGAGCTAACGAGCGGTTTGTGAGAGATCCAACGTTAGCGTGGATAATAATGAAGTTTTCCCAATCTTCGACGGTAATTCGTTTATCTGTTGGGGCGCGATAACCTTTTTTTACATGTTCCAAAGTTTCAAAGGTAGCTCGAAGAATTGTGTCCTTGTCTGCGGGATACATCTTGGACAATTGAGCAGCAATTTCTTCATGGCCTACTTCCTTCATTGTCTGTTCTTCAATGAATCCTCTGATCCAACCGACCTCTCTGGCGACTTCGAATGGAACGGGAATTTCCTCTCCAACCCAGCTGGGAATGGCTCCGGTTGGATCATCAACTGGTTTTACATATACGTTATCATTGGAAACGTTTAGAATTTTCCAAGGACTTCCTCTGATAATAAATTTAGTCCCTGGTGTTCCATATTCCGCAACAAAGGCTTCATCTAATACTCCTACTGCCGTGTCTGTCGTATCATCAATAATTATGTATTGTTTTACGTAAGGTATCATGGAGAGATTTTCGAAGTAGTATTCATACAGCGGTTTGGTTCGATACGGCTTTATGGCAAGCATCTCCTCTAAATTTACCCAAACTAGTCTTGGAAAGCGAGAGTGCATGTAAGTCAAGATCTTTCTTATGTCCTCTAACGAAAGATTTACGTAGGGATATGCATTTTTAAAAAGATCCAGAATCTCATAGAAGTACCATCGTTTCCTCTTCAGGAAAAGTCCAGCTATTTGATGCGCTAGAGCGTCATAAGGGTTTGGTGGTATGTCAACGGGCTCTAGATCTTCCTTGTACGCTCTGCTGGCGATAACCATGGCTTCTAAGGTGTCTTCGGAATCCATTGTGATTATTATACCTTGGGCCACACGTCCTATCCTGTGTCCACTTCGTCCGACCCGTTGAATGAGACGAGTAACCTGTCTAGGACTCATGTACTGGATCACCATATCTATTCTTCCTATATCTATCCCTAGTTCTAGAGACGATGTGGCAACAAGCCCTTTTAGCTCGCCATCTTTTAATCCCCGCTCAGCAGTAACTCTCGAGAGCTTAGCTAAAGAGCCGTGGTGGATGGATACAGGAAAATCTATGTCCCAGACCTTGAATCGACTGGTTAAAACTTCTGAGACCGCTCTAGTGTTTGTGAAAAGTAGAACGGACTTTTGTTTTTCAATGAATTGACGGATGACTCGAAGCCGGGCAGCAACCTCTGGATGAGTGAAAAGTGCAGAAGCAAGTTCATAATCTTCTGATGTGGGCTGTGGGAAGAGAATCTTCAACTTCATAAGCCTAACAGCGGACACTCTCACTATCTCCACACTGCGTCCGTTGCCCACAAGTAACTGAGCAATCTTCTTTGGACTACCAATCGTGGCAGAAAGACCAACCAATTGGAAATCTCTATTAGTAACCAATCTAAGCCTCTCAAGGGCCAGTGACAACTGGCTTCCCCGTTTACTATCTGCCATTTCATGCACCTCATCAACAATTACAAATCTGACATGTGTGAGGTGTTGACGCATTACTCTGCCTGGAAGAATGGCTTGAAGCGTTTCTGGGGTGGTGATCAACATGTCCGGTGGGTTAAGAGCTTGCTTTCTACGCTCTTTAGATCCCGTGTCTCCATGTCTAACCGCTACCTTAACATCTAATAGGCTACACCAACCTTCGAGACGCTCAAATATGTCGCGATTTAAAGCCCTAAGGGGGGTTATGTACAAAATTTTGATCCCAAGAATCCTTTTAGGTATTTGAATGAGCATGTTAAAGACAGGAAGAACAGCTGCTTCAGTTTTTCCTGTGGCGGTTGGTGATATAAGGAGAACGTTCTTTCCTTCAAGGATTATGGGTATAGCTTTTTCTTGGGGGTCGGTTGGCGCTTCAAAGCCGCTCATCTCAATAAGCCTACGAACGGGCTTAACTAACATTTCAAAAGCGTTCATTTGATGATCCAACAAGCCAACCGTCCAAAACCAACAAAATAAAAAGGTAGCAGATGTAAAAGCGTTTTGGAGAATACAATATCTACCTTAAAAATCTTGAGAACTTGCTTTAAAGCCTCTTCGATAGTAGACCAGCGCAATAATATTTAAATTTGAGGATAAAGCAAAAGTCTTGCTACTGAGGGGAAACAATGGAGTGGTTATTGGCACCAAGTTCAGCACTAATTTCAATTATAACTGGATTAGTAGCTAGCTATGCGATTTAATTTAAAAGCATAATAAACGACGGGGGAACATTAAGGTTGGGTGATCTCGAACAAAAGGAGCTTTCCACTTATAAGTGGCATGCTATGACGGTTGAGGAGACCACTCAAGCTTTACGAACCAGTGAGCGGGGATTAAGTGAAGATGAAGTTAAACGTCGACTGGAAGAGTTTGGACCAAATGAACTGCGTGAAGAGAAGAGAGTAACCCCCGTAAAAATATTTCTTAATCAGTTCAAGAGTATTCTAGTAATAATACTCATCCTCTCGGCTGGAGTTTCAGGATATATCTCTTTGTATGTTCACAATGAACTCCCAATAGACATGTATGTAATATCTTTAATCGTTATCATGAACGCCATATTAGGATTTGTCCAGGAATATAGAGCGGAAAAAGCAGTTGAAGCTCTAAAAAAAATGATTTCCCCAACGGCAGTTTGTATGAGAGACGGAAAAGAAAAACAAATTCCCTCAAAAGAACTTGTACCTGGCGACATAATTCTATTGGATGAGGGAGGTCGGGTTCCTGCTGATGCTAGGCTTATAGAAACAATAAGCCTAAAAGTGAATGAGGCTCCTTTAACCGGAGAATCCGTCCCAGTAAAAAAAGAAACAGAGATTTTACCCGAAGATGTTCCATTAACTGATACAACGAATATGGCTTTTATGGGTACAAGCATAGCGTATGGTCGAGGCAAAGCCGTTGTTACAGCAACTGGTATGAAAACTAGCTTTGGGAAAATCGCTGAAGCAGTACAAGCGGTTGAGGAAGAAGCACCACCTCTTAAGGTTAAGGTAGAACGTTTAGGCAGACAATTGGGGGGGATATCGCTAATTTTATGTATATGGGTATTCGTAGTAGGGTATTTAATTCATTCAACAGATGTCGCTACTTTATTCATGACTGCTATAAGTTTAGCAGTGTCAGCAATTCCTGAAGGTTTACCCGCCGTCATCACAATAACTCTCGCTTTTGGCGTTGCACGGATGGCAAGACACAGGTCTATCGTTAGGAAACTTGCTTCTGTTGAAACATTAGGTAGTACCACGGTTATTTGCTCCGATAAGACGGGAACTATAACTAAGGGTGAAATGACTGTGCGTAAGGTCTATAGTAATGGCAACGTAGTCGAGGTTACAGGAGTAGGTTATGAGCCGAAGGGAGAGTTCATGTCACGTCTTGGTTCAAAAATAGACACTCTAAAAGATGATGAAGAACTGTTGCTGCTGTTAAAGATTGGATCTCTCTGTAATAACGCCCGGCTTACCGAAGACAAAGGTAGTTGGCGAATTGTGGGAGACCCTACCGAAGGAGCCTTGGTCGTAGCCTCTGCTAAAGCGGGGATATGGCAAGATAAAGTGGAAAACGATTATGTACGCATAGGTGAGGTGCCTTTCAGCTCTGAGAGAAGGCGTATGACGACGATACATGATGTTCTAGGTGAAGAGAGGATTGCATATCTGAAGGGAGCACCTGAAACCGTCTTGGAAAGGTGCACTTACATCATCGAGGAGGGAAGGGAAAAAAAGCTGACTGAAGCAAAAAGGAAGGAGATTTTAAAGGCTAATGGAAACCTGGCAAGTGAAGCTCTGCGTGTACTAGGAATGGCTTATAAGCAGTTGCCTAACACTCTGAACGAATTTGCTCCTGAGTCAGTGGAGAAAAACCTAGTCTTTGTTGGTTTACAAGGGATGATAGACCCACCAAGAGAAGAAGTAATAAACGCAAACAAATTGTGTGAACAGGCTGGAATCAAGGTTGTGATGGTGACTGGAGACCACAAACTTACCGCTATGGCCGTCGCAAAGGAGATTGGCATACTAAAGGAAGAAAGCCTCGCCCTTACTGGCGCTGAGCTTGGAAAAATGGATACTGAAGCGTTCGCAAAGATAGTGGAAGATGTGACTGTTTATGCCCGGGTTTCACCGGAACACAAAACGCGGATAGTTAAGACCTTAAAATCAAAGGGTCATATCGTTGCTATGACTGGGGATGGAGTAAATGATGCACCTGCAATAAAGACCGCGGATATCGGGATAGCAATGGGTATAACCGGAACCGATGTAACAAAAGAAGCGTCTGATATGATATTGGAAGACGATAATTTCGCTACTATCGTAACCGCTGTGGAGAGTGGACGCCATATATTTGACAACATTAAGAAATATATACGACTTATGATTACATCTAACTTCGACGAATTTTTAGAAATTACCGTTGCTGCATTTGCTGGTTTCCCTCTCCCCCTTCTTCCCATTCACATTTTGTGGGTGAACTTAGTAACGGATGGTTTACCCGCTGTGGCTTTGAGCCTTGATCCAAAGGACCCAGGTCTGATGGAGCTTCCTCCAAGGAATCCTAAAGAAGGCTTCCTCCGTAGAATGTGGCGTTTTGTGCTCTTTGGCGCAGCATTAGATTGGATCTCTGACTTCATCCCATATCTATTTATTTTAACATCTGGATTCACATTTTGGGGTCCATGGGGATTAAATGATCCACTGGTGATTAGTGCAAGAACCGCTGCTTTCAGTTCTATAGTGTTCTTCGAGTTCTTTCTGGCACTTAACTGTCGATCTGAAAGACACTCCATATTAAAGTTGGGTTGGAAAGGCCTATTTGCAAATAAAATGCTTTTTATCTCAGTATTAGGATCAATCTTGATACAGATACCCATAATATATACCCCTTTCCTTAATGCAATCTTTCATACGGCCCCACTAACAGCAAGTGAGTTCGCTATCTGTTTAGGGGGATCTTTGTTGGGTCTACTTATTTTCCCAGGAAAGCTCATTAGTAGACAGAGATCCATCACCCATCAAACACGAACATCTAAACGCAAGAATTAACCACAAAACGCGTTCTATTTCCTTTAACACACTGTTAAGGAGCAATCTTTTAATGTGCTACGACGTAAATAAGCTCTCTAAAGTAAATTTAACTGGCGCTGCAAAAATTTCTTAGAGAGAGCTGTGAAGTAAGTGGAGATACTAAAGAGTAAAGGATTCATTGTCATCTTGTTAATAGGCGTTATACTCGGTACTGCTGGTTTTGTGTTAGGTTTAAGGGCGGTCCTAAGAATAGAATCCCCCTTAATGGTCGTAGCCTCTGAGAGCATGGTTCCTACCCTGCATGTTGGCGATGTAATTGTGGTTCAAGGAGGATTAACTACCTCCGAAATAGAGGCGGCTCCAGCCCCTGAAGGAGACATAATCGTATTTCGTGAGCCCGGTGATCCAATGCATTTTATTGTGCATAGAGCCATAAATGAAACAAATGGTAGTTTTGAAACAAAGGGTGACAATAACTATATTAAAGATCCGTGGCCGGTTTCAGAAAATAATATAATTGGAAAAGTTATAGGTCGTATTCCCCTCGTTGGTTATCTCTTTCTTCTCTTGCGAACTCCTTTGGGATTACTGGCGTTCATAGCATTGATACTGATTTTTTTATTTCAAGAGTATCTTTTCCCTCAGAAGAAGGAAAATTTGACCAAAACAAATCAAGCCTTTAATAAAACCAATAAAGATTATCCTGTCAACTTGTCAAAAATAAAAAAGGGGTCTCTAATTATCCTGGTCTCTGTTACAGTACTTCCATATGTGGCGTCGTTTATAGCTTTGGATTTACCTCTACTTTATAGCGTTAAATTTTTAGCTTTGATGTTTTGGTATGGTGCAAGTTTGACTGTCCCACTAGTTTTTGAAGATTTGAGTTCAAGTTTTCTTTTCTGGGTTTATCATCTTGTTCTTGTGGGTATTCCTGTTGGTTCAGCTCTAGTTTATCATATAACTAGTATTATGCCCAGCATGTGGTATACTATGGGAGAGCAGGTATTGCCTGTCGCTTGGCATTTACCCGGCGCGTTATCACATTTTTACTATTCTTTCATTTCCACATTAGGTCTCTTATTAATGCCAGGATGCGTTTTGTTCGTTGCTATATGTTGGGTTAAGTATCGTAGCCTTCTGAAGAAGGAATAGTTATTTTTTTACTTGTTTGAGAATCATTTTCAATTGATCTTCTGTTATTACTCCTATATCATAGAGTCTATTGACCGCCTCGCTAACCCTTACTAAATAATGCAAAACGATGCCATTCTTAGCTAACATTTCCTTCCCACCCTCCTCCCGATCTAATAACACAACAGCATCTGTCACTACTCCTCCCTCGGCTCTTATTGCCGTGGCAACTTTTTTCAACGAACTTCCTGTTGTTATTAAGTCGTCCATTAACAAAACACGGTCCCCCGGCATAACTACGCCTTCAATTCTGCGACTCCGTCCATGCAATCGTGTTTGCGGGCGAACGTAGAGAAAAGGTTTGCTAAGGTGGTATGCAATAACCGAGGCAAAAGGTATTCCAGCTGTTGGAGTACCCGAGACTCTATCAAAATTCTTGGTTCCAAGATTCCTTTCTATAATGCTCAGATAGAGATTACAAACTCTTTGAAATGCGTCAGGAAAGCTGGGAACGATTCTTAAGTCAATATAATAAGGGCTCTTCTTTCCTGATGTCAAAGTGAAAATACCGAATTTTAGCGCCCCAATTCTCATAAGTATTTGGTAAATCTCTTCTTTATTTTTTTTAAACTCGCTATCATCGATCCCTCCGTGAGCATTTTTAAGGTTCATTTTCTCACCTAAACTTATTTTCACTCCAATTATTATATCAACCTTCCTCTAAAAATTTTGGATTTTCTGTACCACTCTTTCTATAGGCAGTATGCATACGTATGATATAACGGGTAAACTAGCGACTTCATCTAAAAAGCGAAGATTGAATTCTCTATGTTTTCTTATAAATTCACTTATGGTACCTATAAAGGTAAAGCGCGAAAAGAAAAAAGATATTTGGCTCCGTAAATATAATTCACGTTACAATTTGGTTGTGAAATAATGGTTGAGGTTTGGCTCCCTTACGGACGAACTGAGGTTTGCGCAAGAATACCTACTCGAAATTTCCTTGGCTTAATAGAGCCAAGAGAAAAACCTGGCGTGCCAAATCCCCACTCTGAAATTGAACGAGCTATGAACGAACCCATTGGTGCTAAGCGATTAAGTGAGATAGTGAAGCCCGGTGATAAAGTGGCTATAGTTGTTGATGATGCAGCTCGTCCCACCGCGAGTTATTTAACGGTTCCCTCAATTTTGAATGAATTAAACTCTGCAGGTGTAACTGATGAGTATGTCACGGTTATTTTTGCTTGTGGCACTCATCGTGAAGTAGAAGCAATGGAGATGAAAAGACTAGTAGGCGATGAGGTTCTAAATAGAGTGAAGATAATAAATCACGATTGCAAATCTACGGATCAAGTTTATATCGGTACCACATCTTTTGGAACGAAGGTCTGTGTAAACAAGGTTTTTGCAGAAGCTGATGTAAGAGTTCTAACTGGAGATGTGGGTCTTCATTATTATGCTGGATATGGAGGAGGTAGAAAAAGCGTTCTACCCGGTGTATCAAATGCGCAATCTATTCAACAGAATCATGCAATGCTTTTACATCCTAAAGCCGAGATGGGTGTGCTGGA
>JAGLRI010000042.1 GCA_023136395.1 Candidatus Bathyarchaeota archaeon
TACACCTAATATCGAACCAACTGCTACTTCCCCCATCGTTGGTATTAGGAGGAACGAGAATATTATGGAAGCGAATATAAATCCAACGATGAACTTGGGGAATCTGGACCATATATCCAAAATGCTCGGTTTTTCTCCAGGTTTTTGTTCCACTCTAAGGGTCCAATATAGGGATAAGATAAACGCGACAGCACCTATCAGGACGTTTTGTGAGAGTTTAACAACTGCAGCCACAGCCATAGCTGTATCGCTGTATAGAGCACCAGCTGCTACAACCGCACCAGTGGTATCGATTGTTCCTCCCAGCCAGGCACCAGCAACAGAGGACGGTAACATTAATAATTTTGCGATAAAGGGTTCCCCAACAAGCATTGCTACCGAGGTTAAAAGGACCATCGATATCGTATAGCTTATCTCTTTCCGATCTCCTTTGATAGCGCCTCCCGCTGCAATTGCGGCAGAGACTCCACAGATAGACACCCCAGTAGCCATCACGGTTGCGAAAGACTTGCTCAATCCAACCTTTGTGGCAAGGAAGAAGCAGAGGTACCAAACCAAAACGAAGACAATTAGAGCTTGAATCATGCTGACTGCCCCTCCCTTTAAAATCACATGAAAGAGGATTTCAGCTCCCAGTAGCACAAGCCCGATCTTTATAAAAAGCTCGGTTTTAACAGCTTGTTTAAGCCATTGTGGGACACCGATGGTATTACTTATTAATAAGCCTATTATCAATGCCCAAAGCACGTATTCAAGGCCTAAGTAATTAATGTCTCTCTGCTTCGCTATCAAGAATGACACCAAAGCGAAGAAGAATACCATTGGAAAACCAACCCAGTATCTCTTGATGTTTCCCTTCATTGCTTTTATTGCTACGCTTGTTAGTAATAAGAGGCAGAATCCCAACAGTATAAAATATGGTATTTCTGCAACCTTAACAGAAACGGATATATCAGTTGTCCACCCAGCAACTTTCGGTATCCAGGTAATTATACGTGTTGTAGCTAGTCCCAGTATGATGAATCCCAGCCACACCGCCCACCAGTCTTCATTCCTATATAAAGACGACCAATCTACCTTCACTTTCACCACTCTTGATCCATTTGTGCATATACATGCAGATAAGCTAATACTTTAGAAAAAATTTTGGGTATTAGATGCGTATTAAGCAGCTACATTGCATGTATGGAATTGATTTTATTTGCTTTGTGAAAAGGTAGCGTGTGCTTTTAATTCCAAATGTCTTTAACTAGTTCGCCTAGGTTAAGTCGTTCCAGTGTGCTCTTGTACGGCTTGCCTGTTTTTAGGTCCCATCCCATCAGTTTGTAGTATTCTGAAACCATCCATTTCAGATAGGGTTTAAGGGTTTTACCTTTAGCTGGACCTTCGGGTACTGGTTCTAGAAGTCTAGGACCAACGTCTAAATCATCTGCAGGTGTGAGCCCATGTTTAATGTTGAATACTCTTTCAAGGTTTACTATTCTTTCACCAATTTCAAGTGCTTCCTCTTCGGTTATATCCCAGCCTGTAATAAGGGACACCGCTTTTGTTGTGTAACTGAGAGCATTTGGAACTCCCCAACTGGCAAACCAACATAGTCCCGTAGAATCATTCCAGAATTTAATTATTCCAGTTTTTCTTATTTCCAAGGGTTTTCCCTCTGGTTTCCTAGGTTCCGTCGATTTATTGTATCCTACACTTGGTTCAGCTCGTAGATCTGCAGCAGGCGCTGGCCAGCCAGTACCTCCACCCAAAATCTGCCCCAGCATGATTCCCCATCTTGACCTCCAGTCATGTATATTTATCCCA
Source organism: Candidatus Bathyarchaeota archaeon (assembly GCA_023136395.1). Lineage (GTDB taxonomy): Archaea > Thermoproteota > Bathyarchaeia > Bathyarchaeales > Bathyarchaeaceae > JAGLRI01. The sequence continues at coordinate 1,810 of JAGLRI010000042.1, forward strand.
GTACCTTTGACATAGACAACTCTTTCTGATGCATCTCCTCCAATTGCTTCAGCTGCGCGCTTAGGTCCTTGGGAAAGGATTTTACCTATCCACCCCTCTTTTTGACATATTTTTTTAAGCAACCTTTCAGCCGCTTCTGCATTTCCCCACTTAAGAAGAAGACCTCCAGTATCTTCTTCAGTGATTAGTCCTTCTTCAAAGCATTCGAAAGCTAATCCCAAAGTAGATCCTATGTCACCAGCTTCAAAACCCAACCGATCTAAGAGATCCGTCAAGTAGAAAATAGTACCAGTTTCTGAAACTCCTATCATTCCAGCAGCACCTTCCAAGTTTTCACCCCCACCAGCTAAAGTAGCGGTATAACCTTTATGAGGTCCTGATACGACCTCAACATCATAGCTGCAAGCAATAGGACATTTGAAACACGGTTTCAGGGTTATCTTATGTTTGCTCATGTCAGCACCCCAATTAGGCAAAGGTGCAGACGTCAGGTTCTTCGTAGCTAACATATAGCTCTCTCGATAAAACTTATAATCACTTTTAGGTATTCCTGCGCGCCCAACCCTTATAAGTCCTGGAGTGAAAAGATCTGCTACCCATTTCTCTCTCAAAGGTTTAAGACCCTCTTTATTAACCACTCCCACACTTCCAGTACCATAGATGGCGATGGCCTTCAACTTCTTGGATCCCATTACAGCACCACACCCACCGTGAGCAAAAGTGTGATTTTTATCGTTTTCAACTAACGCGGCATGACACATGTTTTCCCCCGCAGGACCGATGGCTGCAACACTTGCTCTCGCTTCTTTCAAATCATCTTTAACACTGTCTTCGGTCTCATGTGTATCCTTCCCCCAGATACCAACGGCATCCCTAATTTCGACTTCCCCATCATGAATCCATAAGTAGACCGGCTCGAGGGATGCACCTTCAATAATCAACTGGTCAAAACCAGCAAATTTCATGTATGAGCCAAAATATCCATGCGAGTGCGCTCGACCTGCAGTGAAACCAGTGTTAAAATTGAGTGTCGTAATTGTGCAATTCGTAGGAGCAGGAAAATCAGTACCCGTTAGTGGACCGGTAGTGAATATCAATGGATTCTCAGGATCTAATGGACCAACTCCTTTCGGGAGCTGTTCATACAAAGTTCTTAAACCAAGTCCGAAACAGCCCACATATTCTCTCAGTATCTTTTCATCTGGAAGATTTTCCACAGTCACTTTCCGCTTAGTTAAATTAACACGCAAAAGCTTACCGACATAACCATAAAGAATGCTCCATCACCAAGATTAAATGAAGTTTCTTATTCATTTAAAAATATAGTCTGGATCGTTTTAGTTGAATCTTTAAAATTTTTACAATTACCCTACATATTCAATTTAATTTGTGTAACAGGTTGTTTTAAGTTGTAATCGTTCATTTTTACTACTAATTACGAGTTTAGCTATAGTATTTTTCAATAATTTATTAAGAAGCAATAGATTAATGAGTTAACTATTCAGTTTTACCTTTCATGTTCAAATCTGGAATTTGCCACTCTTCATTATTGTGATTTGTTCTCCCTTTGACCCCGTTATTTTCACTGAAGGTTTAGAGATAAGTAAGTCAATATGGTTCTTTGATGGATTTTTCCCTGATGGCATGTGAACGTTGTTGCCAAAAGCAAAATGAATGGTACCTACGATCTTTTCTGATTCGAGAAATTCTTCGATGAATCTTGCTTTCGGATTTATTCCAAATGCAAACTCGCCGGCAATGTTTGCCCATTCATCCGTAGCTAACGTTTTTTCGAGTTGTATGAGAACTGACTTATCAGTAGAGTAGATTTCTTTCACGACGCCATTTTTCACCTTAAGCTCTACTGGGTTCTCAATTGGGCCGATTCCGCCAATAGCCATGTCACATACCAGTCTGCCTTCAAGCGAATCTTCAACCGGTGCCACTATAACCTCTCCTGTTGGAAGGTTCATCCAAGTCAAATTGTTCCAGTCAAGAAGAGTGTCTGTAAAAAATGGTCGTCCAACAGTATTGAATGAAAGGTTGGTTCCAGAAGGAGAAGAAACATCAACCTTGATAGTCTGCCCGAGTCTATGGATAAGTTTTCGAGCAAAAATTTGCATCCTCATATGTTCTTCAGCGCTGAGCGCCAATGCCCCCTCAGTAAGCATGTCTAAGGTTACTCCAGGACAGTGACCTAGCCTTGACCTTTTTCCCCTTGTTTCAAGATGAATAAGTTTTATCCTAAAAGGTGTTTCTTCACGTATTCCACGTAAAAGATTGATATACATGTCAGACTTCTGCCCCGTAAAGACTTCGGTGAGCTTCTCGGGAACTTCGCGTCTAAATTTTTTAGGGGTCTCTAAACAAATAATCCTAGTCCAAAGACCTAATGCTAATGCTCCTTCACCAAAAGCTTTTCCGATCTCTTCTCTTTCCAGATCGCAGATTATTGTGATGCTTTCCCCTTGAACAGCTTCTAAGACGCATTTTAGCGCATTTCTTGCTGCTTCCCAAGCCAGCATAGAGCTTTCACCTTAGCACTTACGTGAGTAACATGCATGCATACGTTACGAGGCTACTATAAAATACCCAGTCCAACAACCTGTTCCTACGCGGACTTCTATGGGTGAACTAAGACGAGTTGTTACAACGGATCTCGTCTCGAGCTTCATTCCTTTTTGGTTCACAATAAATATGTTTTTTAACCATTTTTTATTGTCGGGGAATGGGTAATCCAATCTCCAATGAGTGCCTCTACTTTCGGTTCTTTTTAGTGCTGATGCTACAACCATTTGAGCGACATCAAACATGTTTATTGCTTCAATCGCATCAGATAGATCAACATTGTTTTGGGTTTGAAGCATCGGTATTTTCTCTTCGGTTATTTTTAGTTGTTTAACAGCCTCTTCTAGTAACTCTTTGGTTTTTCCCGCCCCCGCATAATTCCATGTTATGGATTTGATTTCTTGTTTAATTTCGTTCGGGGAGACTTTATTGTTCTTCTTTTCAAGAATCGTTTGAAGTCGATGTTTCTCCTCATTAATCTGGTTTTTGTCTGGATGGATCTGCTCTACATCTTTAGCGTTTTTAGCAGCACTCTCACCCGCTCTTGCACCAAAGATTATGGTGTCTGCTAGGGCTGCACCTCCAAGTCTCCCTGCTCCAAAAATACCACTTGATACCTCACCTGCAGCGTACAGATGGTTAAGACTTGTTTTGCCCTTCTCATCTATTTTAACACCACCATAAAAGTAATGAGCGCTGATCCTATCAAATTTCCATCTGTCATCATTCCGCTCAAGCTCCATCGTTGCTTCTCGCAACATTTCCACGTATTTCTCGGTGCTGACCTTTCCCTGTTTATGAGCTGGCATGTGGTGATTAACGAATTCCATATCCATCAACTCTGCTCCAGCATTATAGGCTAAAGCAAATCCATCACCCGTTGTTCCCTTGTTAAAGGTAGAATTGTTGAAATATACCTGTTCGCCACCACCAGTTGCTAAAATTATTGACTTGGCTAAAATCATAAAAATTTTGTTTCCTTTAACTTCGACGGCTGTCACACCGACCACGGTTTTTCCGTTTGTCAAAAGTTTTGTAACCTGAACATCATCCAGTATCTTTGCACCTAAATCTTCCACAGTAGCTCTGAGAGGCTGCGTCAAACCTAAGTTGCGAGTTTGTTTGGTCCGAGAAACAAGGAACAATGGAACAGGATTGCGAGGATTATAACTTGCAACCTTTTCCCGCTCTAAAAACTGCAAATTTACCCCAAAACTTCTAAGCTCAGGGATTCTCCATTCCACATCCTTAACAAAAACATCGACAAGACTTTGATTGTTGAGGAAACCTCCCTCAGTTACAACAAAACGAAAGAGTTCTTCGTTAAGCTCTTTAGTGGAGTAGCTTATAAGCCCGTTGGAAAGGGCAGTACTGTTCATGTACCCTGCTTTAATCTTCGAAACAAGTGTTACGTGGACTCCATGTTTTTCAGCTTCTAGAGCAGCCCTCAGTCCAGCTCCCCCACCACCGATAACTAACACATCTGTCAAAATAGTTTCAGAATCCATAAAGATCATCTTCTTTTAGTTTCAATTAAGAAACATATAATTTAACTATTAATCTAATTATCCCCACAATTTTGCGCACTCGCAAGCTTTCACGGAAGACCGCTAATCGTGTCACGATATTAGTTTATTGCGAAATTCAATTGAATGTTAAGGATAATCAATCTCTTTAAATTTTAATAGAATATTTGATAATCTGACGAAATCTGATAAAAATGGTGTATAGATGATGAAAGATTTTGTGGAAAAATTAATTGAAACTGATGTTCTCGTTGTTGGTGGTGGTGCGAGTGGTTGTTTCGCTGCTATCCGGGCAAGTGAGGTAGGTGCGAGAGTAACCCTCATGGAAAAATCAGCGCACAGAAGGTGTTCGTGCACTGGACCGGGAATGGACCACTTTCCTAATGTTTCCGAGCTTCGTAAACCGACACGAGTAATAACAACAGAAACAACTAGACGCACCCAAACGGGTGTAGCGAATCCACATCTTACTCGGTTGATACATAGAGATGCCTACAAACGTGTACTAGACCTCGAGCGGTTCGGTGTGAAAATGAGGCAAGAGGACGGAACTTTCAAGGTGGTTCTCCCTGCTATAGGAGAATTGGCGTTCTTTGGTCCAGATCTACAGATTAAACTTGCAGAAGCAGTTCTGAAGCATGGTGTGAATGTTGTTGAGCGAATAATGGCAGTTGACCTTCTCACTAAAGGAAATAGAGTAATAGGTGTAGTTGGTCTTAACACCAGAACTGGAGAGATAATTACTGTAGTGTCTAAGGCCACCATTTTGGCGACTGGTTTTCCTGCTAGGGTCTATATTGGCTATAATGGTGAACTTTTTGATACACGTTCCTGTGCAGCTAACGATGGTTGTGCTCAAGCCATGGCGTATAGGGCGGGTGCAGAGGTGACGGGGATGGAGTTCGCGTGGGTTAGACCAGATTTGAAGAACGAGAAACTCATGAGCCTCGGAATGTTCACTAGATATCCTCTTGGACTTAGGGGACGCGTCGTCAACGCAAAAGGTGAAGTGCTTGAAAAGGAGATGCCGGAATCCGAGTTCGGGAGTTGGAGGGATGGAGAACTGATTAAGTTAATCCTCGCTGAAGAGAAAGAAGGTAGAGGTCCTTGTTACTGGGACCTGACGCATGTACCCGACTCCCAGATAAAGGTTTTTTATTGGCACATTCGGAGTGAAGCCTCCATAAGAGAGGAATTTCAAAAGGATAGAGGGGTATGGGGTATGAAGAAGAGCAAGTTTATGTTTGAGATCAAAGTTAAACCCTCCGACATAATGGGTGGCATACTTACGGATGAAGACATGAGAACCTCTATGGGAGGACTCTATGCTGCGGGTGGAGCCGCGGGTATTGAAACATTAACCGCAGCAACAGTAACAGGTTACATTGCTGGAGAAAGCGCCGCAAAAGATGCAGCAAAGATTGTTAAACGACCCGAAACAGATGAAATGCAAATCGCTCAGATCAGAAAGCACGTCCTAACCCCCATTAAAGTTAAAGATGGATTGAATCCCATCGAATTCGAAAGGAAGGTAAGAAGAATTCTTGATGAGTACGCAGGAATATACAAGTCTGAAGGCATGCTGAAACGGGGACTTGAACTCCTCGAACAGATACGAGAAAAGTTCATGCCCGTAATTTCTGCAAGAAATCCTCACGAAAGCATGCGCGCAACCGAAGTCCGAAACATATGGCTAGTCGCTAAAATGCACCTAAAGGCTAGCTTACTTAGAGAAGAGACCAGACCATATGGATTGTTATCCCTTGCCCACGGCAGGATTGAATATCCAGAGCCTAAAGATGAATTGAATAAACCCATCGTCATCAAGAAAGTCAATGAAAAAATGGGGCTCTCATGGAGAGATTTATATCTCCCCTTGAAGCCAGCGTAGCAGGAGATAAAAGCCAAATGGCTGTAATCAAGATCGACTACAAACTTTGCACAGGATGTAAAGCCTGCTACGATGAATGCCCACTTGACGTATTTGGATGGAATGAGGAGGAGGATAAACCCATCATCTTGTATCCTTCTGAATGTTGGTATTGCGGAGCATGCGAGATCGACTGCCCAACGAAAGCGGTGGATGTATCACAATCTATAGCTCAATGGTAATGCAGCATTAACCAACTTCACCATAAATTAACTCGTAGATTTCACGTCCCATCCAAATCCAAAAACTAACGTTAGGTCCCACATGGTAGGGATCAGTAAATATCGGTAGTAAACTCAGGATGAGAATAGTCACAAAGATTAAGAGAAAGACCATCCTTCTGCGCAAACTTATCTCCACAATGCATAAACTAAACAGATTTAACTCTATAAAATTTTTGGATGTGGTAAACGAGATTGGGGAGCGACCAAACCTGTGAAAGATATTGACTGAATTCTAAAGAATACAAAAATAATTGTGCTTCAATAAAATATCATATAGACATGAATGCATTAAAATCAGAAGAATGTGGACAAAATCAAGAAAGTAGTTATTCCACTAATAAGTCCTAATGCGTAATGATGCATGGCATTGTATTCGTATGCAAGGGGGACAAGTTCATCTACTGATACAAAAACCATAACCCCCGCTGCGAACGCCATGAAGAATGGGGTTAAGGAAGCTATATATCTGAGTAATAAAACTCCAAAAATCGCTCCAATGGGTTCAGCTATTGTTGATAATAATCCTAATTTTAAAAGTAATTTTCTTTCTCCGGTAAGTACTAATGGAATTGAAAGGGCAAATTCTTCTGGAATGTTATGAATGGCTATTCCTATAGCAACCAATAATCCTAATCTCCAATCAACTAAAAAACTAGTAGCCATAGCAAATCCTTCTGGGAAGTCATGGATTAACATTCCAAAAGCAACGAGATAACTTTGTTTAATCAAACGGCTTTTTTCTCCTTTTTCTTTTATGAAGTGCATATGAGGTAATAGAATATCCGTTATCATTATGAAGAAGAAACCCACCGTAAACGTAAAAATAATTGGTAATCTAGGAGCCATATTAAACGCTGTTGTGAGTAATTCTAAGAAACTTATGATGATCATAACTCCTGAAGAGAACCCGAGCCCAATTGCGATATAACTTCTATTTTCTTTCAGAACATTCGCAAGGAGAATGCCAATGAGCGTAGTAGAGCCGGATAGAAAACCAAGAATTATGATATGAAGACTGGTAACAACCTGAGACAAAAAACTTTTCCCTCTTTAAGTTAATCCCTTTTTAATCCAGATAATTGCTGCAATGTTTTGGCCCAAAGCTTGATTTATCTCATTCACTTCCAACAGGATTGGGCCATTGAAAGGAACCTTCTCTTTAACCTTAATAGAGGCACCGGGAGTTAGACCTATTGAAGCAAGATACCGCAATATATCGGGATCTTCTTCGATTATCTTAACTATTGTACCAGTCGCATTTAAATCGAGATTTATCAAAGGTTCTGAATTTTCTGGGGGTATACTCCCAGACTTTTTGGGTATTGGACTCCCATGAGGGCAGGTCTTTGGATATCCCAAGACTTTTTCAATATTATTGAAAATATCATCTGAAAT